>JANYBY010000180.1 GCA_025360565.1 Bacteroidota bacterium | reverse complement strand
CCTTCAAATAACAAAACAGTGTCCACCATATGTTCTAAAACTTTTGGTCCGGCTATGCTTCCTTCTTTTGTTATATGACCGATCATAAAAACCGGCGTATTGGTTTCTTTTGCAAAGCGTAAAAATTCGGCTGCGCATTCGCGAACCTGGCTAACGCTTCCGGGGCTGCTATCAATATAACTTGTGTGAAGAGTTTGAATAGAATCAATAACTATTAATTGCGGTTGCAATTCGTTTATCTGCTGAAAAATATTTTGTGTATTTGTTTCTTGTAAAATAAAACAACTTTCTGTAGTAACGCCAATTCTATCTGCGCGCATTTTAATTTGCTGTTCGCTTTCTTCGCCGCTTACATACAATACCTTTAAATTTTTTAAGCGTAATGCCAATTGCAGCATTAAAGTAGATTTGCCTATGCCCGGTTCGCCGCCAAATAGCACAAGGCTTCCGGGCACAATGCCTCCTCCTAAAACGCGCGTTAATTCTTTTCCCGGAACGGCAATGCGCGGATAATCCTGTGTGCCTACTTCTTGTAATAAAATAGATTTATTGGCGGCACCTTTTTTATTTCCGGCAAATAATTGCAGGCGATCGTTCTTTGTTTCTTTGTGAATTACCTCTTCAACTAAAGTATTCCACTCACCACAACTATTGCACTTGCCTGCCCACTTTGCCGCCTGGGCACCGCAGCTCTGACAAAAAAATGTTGTTTTGGTTTTTGACATGGGAGATACGAATTTAATATTATGCCTCGGATTTGGCGGATTTGGCGGATCAATTATTATTAACAGAAACTGTTTGTTTGAATAAAGACGGAAAATTTGCTTAAAGCAAATTCAGCTTCGTCATTAATTCTTCGCGGTAAGAGCCACCAACGGGAATAACTTTTTTCTCGTTCTCTAAAACAACGTTTTGAGAATCGATGCTTTGAATTTTATCGAGACGCGCAATGAAAGAGCGGTGAACCCTGGCAAACTCACCGTTGCCAAGTTTTTTCTCAATATCTTTCATGGTGCTGTGAACGGTGTAACGAGCATATTGCGTATTGATGATCACATAATCTTTTAGGGCCTCAACAAAATAAATATCTTTTAAAAGCACTTTTACCAAACGGCTGTTTGCTTTTACAAATAAAATATCTTTGGTGTTGTCGTCTTTGTTTTCAACCAGAGAATATAAAAAGTCTCTTTCCTTTTGCAGGGCCGCGTCTTTTTGATGTTTGTAAACCGCCATTTCAATGGTTGAATGCAGATCGATCTCTTTAAACGGTTTTAAAATATAACCGTATGGCTCGGTAATTTTTGCTTTAGATAAAGTTCCTTCATCTGCGTAAGCAGTTAAAAATATAACCGGTATGTTTAATTTTTCTTTTATTTTTTCGCTTACATCAATGCCCGTAAGATCTCCTTTGATCATGATGTCCATCAGGATAAGATCCGGCACTAATTGTGTAATTTTTTCAATTGCGTCTTTTCCGCTGTTTGCAATTCCAACAACATTATAACCCAATTTTACCAGACTGTTTTGAATGTCTTTTGCGACAATGCTTTCGTCTTCAACTATAAAAATATTTAATTTTTCCATTTTCTTACATCTTAAATGCAATACGAACTGTAGTTCCTTGATCCGGTTCCGATTTAAAATTTACTTCGGCGCTTATTTGATCGGCAAGTGTGTTTACCAATTGCAATCCCAGCGAGTTCGTGTTTCTAAAATCAATACTTGGATCAAAACCAACCCCGTTATCTTTAACTTCTAAATATACTGTGTTATTTTCAGATTTCAAATTAATAGTCACAAGCCCCTTTCTTTGGCCCGGAAAAGCGTGTTTAATTGCATTGGTAATCAGCTCGTTTACTATTAATCCGCTTGGAATTGAGTTATCCAAACTAAGGTTAATTTTTTCGAGATTTAAAATCAATTTTACTTTTCCTTCGCTTACAGCATACGATTGAATGACGTTGCTGCTTAGCGTAGAAATATAATCTGAAAAATTTACCGAGGTAAATGATTTGTTCTGATAAAGGCTTTCGTGTATATAAGCCATTGTTTTGATCCTGTTCTGACTTTCCTTTAAAAGCGCGAGGGTATACTCATCTGAAACATACGACGATTGCAAATTTAAAATACTGCTTATTACCTGCATGTTATTTTTTACGCGGTGGTGAACCTCTTTAAGCAACACTTCTTTTTCTTTTAAAGATTGTTCCATTCGCTGCTGGGCAATACGCTTATCGGTTACATCGTGCGCTATGCCGCTCACCTCAATTGTTTTATTATTTTCAAGAATGGGATTTAAAAAAATATCGAGATAAATTTTATTATAGTTTTTATCGAGCGTTTCTATTTCAAAGTTGGTTGATGTGCCGTTGAACGCCTTTTGGTAATGGTGTTTTAAAAGTTCGTTATAATCTTTGTTATTTGATAAGATGCCCCTGTTTAACACCAGTCCTACATAAGGCTGTGTGTTATAAAGGCTCGCAATAAGGTCAAAATAATTTTTATTGAACGAGGTTAATTTTTGTTCCACATCAATGGTCCAAATATAATGGTGGCTACTGTCAAAAATTGAATTTAATTTAGCGGCCTGGTTGTATAATTTTTGTTCGGAAATTTTTTTGTCGGTAATGTCGTGGGCAATTCCCGAAACCTCTTCTACCTTTCCTTCTTGATTAAAAATTGGCTGCAAATATATTTGTCTGATGGTTTTACCGCCCTTAACATCGCTTACTTCTGTAATAAATTCAGTGGATCTGCCTGTAAACGCTATCTCGTATTGTTTTTCCCAAACCTCCAAATGCTCATCAAGCGCGTGCTTTATAATTGTTGAGTTTTCAGGTTTCAATTTTCCGGAGATTCCTTTTGTTTTTTGAAGTTTTGAAATGGCCTCTTCATAATTCTTATTACACGAAGTGATTTCACGTTTTCTGTTTATCGTCCAAACAATGTGCGATCCGCTTTCAAAAATAGCATGCAGTTTTGCCGATTGCGCTTTTAGTTGCTGTTCATAAACCTTGGCTTCTGTAATATCATGGGCAATACACGACACCTCAATTACCTTTTTATTGTTGTCGTAAATTGGGTTTATGAATATTTTTCTATAAGTGATCTTGTTATTTTTACCAACATCCTCCCGTTCAAATTCAAGTTTATTGCCTTTAAATGCCTTATAGTACAGCGCGTACCAATAATCAATATACTCTTGTTTTCCATCCGTTATTAATTCATCCACCCTGCACCCTTCGTTTATCTTCACATGGTATTTATCAAAAAGCGCTTTGTAAAAATTTCGGTTAAAGGAAAGCACTTTCTTTTCTTTGTTCACCGACCAGATTAAATGATTTGTGTTTTCCAAAATTGAGGTAAGCCTTCCTGTTTTTTCGATCAGGCGTTCCTGTGCTAATTGTTTTTCTACAATTTCTTTTTCTAATACTTTATAATTTTGTTCCGTTATTTCGCCGCGCAATTTTTCCCTCTCAAGTTGCCGTTGTTGAGAAATATTTATGATGGAAGAAACAATACAGGGCGCTTTATTATACTTAATCAAATTTGACATTATTTCAACCTGCACTTTATTGCCTTTTGAGTCTACAAGTTTATATTCGATGGGTTGGTTTAAGCTTTTTGTTTTATAGAGCTCTCTGATGCGACTTACCACCCGTTTTCTGTCTTCCGGAACAAAAAAATCAACGGCGAATTTTCCTAAGATTTCTTTTTTGTCTTTTCGTTTCAATAGTTTTAATAATTCCTTATTGCAATAAACTATTGTTCCTTGGCTGTGTATAACGTAGGCCACTTGTGAACTATCAAGCAGGTTTTGATAATTACTATACTGAAGCTGAAGCTCTATTTCTTTTTCCTTTTGATTTGTAACATCTCTGAGCACGTTTAAAAAAAAACGAATTTTTCTCTTTTCATCTAAAATAGGAACCAGGCTGTTTTCGAGCCAAACTTCTTCTTTATTTTTTTTGGAAACTTTATACGTGTATTTATAGTTTTCAATTTTGTTTTTCTTTTGCAGGCCCCTTAAGTGTGAATCAATTTTTAAGAAATCGGCCCTATTGCCAATTACGCGTTTGTTAAAAAAGTTATAGTCCTTCATTACTTCTTCTGCGCTATATCCTAAGATCTTTTTAATATTTGGGCTTACGTATAAATATTTTTCGTCCGGAAAATAAGTGTAGAGCGTAATAATATCGTAAGAGTTGTTTGTTATTAGTTCAAATTTTTCTTTTGTTTCTTTTAATAACTCTTCGGTTTTTTTGCGCTCGGTTATTTCGGTAAAAGCCGATTGAATAACTTTTTTTCCGTTCAAATACGCAATATTGGAATTGATCTCCAGCTGCAGGTCGCCGCCTTGATAATCTTTAAAATTTAATTCAATTGATGGATACTTTGCGCCTTTTAATATTTGGATATTATTTTCCCTAACTCTTTTATGATGTTTTGGATCGAGTAAACTAAAAATATTGATCTTGTCAATTGTTTTTAATTGTTGTTTTGAGAATTTAAATAAGCTTATTGCTTTTCTATTCAAATAATATACCTTTTTATTATCAAATAGGGCGATGGCAACCGGAAGTTGTTCGAGGGTTTTTAAATTTATTTCAGATTGTTGTTTTTGGGTGCCGGGCATATTCTTTTGAATATCGTACTAAGTTATTATTTTCTTATGGTTTGCGTCCTATTTTCGTCTATTTTTATATTGTACGTTCGTAGGCCCTCTTCATAAGTTGGTCTAATTTTATCGCCCTGCCATTTTATTTCTATATCGTTCTTATAGGTAACGGTTAAATAATTAAATCCTGTTTCGTCAAAATATTTCCAATCCCCGTCCTTCATTCCGCCTACATAATTTCCCTGGTACATTTTTTTTCCGGGCAGGTCCCAATACATCGTGTGAATGCCAACCGGATCGTCACTTACAAATCTTCCTTCGTATCTTTTATTTTTAGTTGGCATGTAAAAGCTTTTCCATAAACTATCGCGCTGATCGCTAACATAATTTCCGTATTCTTTATAATCGGGCGTTTCGTATACCCACGGACCCTCCATTCTGTTTTCAGAAAAACTGCCCTGCAAAATAATTTTTCCTTGTTCGTCGCGGTCGGTTAGCTGGCCATCGCGCTTTCCGTTCACATACGTTTCTTCTCTTATCAGCGCGCCGCTTTCATAATACCATTTCCAAACACCCTGCGCTTTTCCTTTTTTATCGTACTTCCCTTTTTGTTCTAATTTTCCCGAGGCATAAAAAAATTCCCAGTCGCCGGTTCTGTTTCCTTCCTTGTAAACCCCTTTACCTTTAAATTCTCCTGTGTTGTGAAACTCAGACCAAACACCTATTCTATTTCTAAGGCTATCAACTTTTCCGCGCGCAACCACTATCCCTTCAAAAAACTCAATACAACTATCGGGTACGGGAACGTTGCGGCAAACCATTCTGTTTTCATAGGTGGTTGCATTGCCTGCCGAATCGTGCTTTAAAAATAAACTGCTGTCGCACTGATATTTTTGTATGTATTTATAATGCGTGCCAATGGCCACACCATCGCTATAAACGCCTTCGTATTTTAATGTTCCGTCTTTATAAACCTCCCTGTAAACTTCAACATTCGCAATTTCGGGGGCTTTTAAAATTCTTTTTCCGTTGTTGTATTTTTTTGTTGAAACCAAATTTCCTTTTTTATCATAATCCATCACATAACCGTCCAACGAATCGTCGTTAAATTTCATTTCCTTTTTTACGTCCATGTTATCATAAAACTCTTTCCATATGCCTTGTTTTTTATTGGTCGGATCGCGTTGGTTTATTTTTTCGAAACTTTGTAAAATTCCTCCTTTATAAATTATGATCGAAGTTATTAAAGAGTCGGGACTATATTCGTAAGCGGTTCCGTCCTGTCTTCCTTTATCGTAAGGCACAATACTTTTTGTTCTTCCGTTTTTGTAAAAATTTCTTAACAGCCCCTGTCTTACATCATTCACATAAATTTCGGAAGAAGTTATTTTTTGTAACGTATCAAATAAACACGTTTGTCCGTTCTTTTTCCCCTCTTTGTAAGTTATGGTTTTTGTTACCCTGCCTTTTACATCATAAAATTTCCAGAGACTATCCAATAAAAAATTCTTTCTGCTACCTTCAATTTTTAATTTACCGTTATCGTAATAATTTTTCCAATAACCATCCGGTTTATTATCGCGCATAGTTCCTTCACTGCTCATTTTGCCGTTTTCGTAATAAAATTTATTATAGCCGTTTTTATTTATAACCGCTTGTGAAAATAAGTTTGCACTTATCGTGATAAAAAAAACGAATATTGTAATTATTTTAAAAAATCTTTTATCCATTAGATTATTAATCTCTGCTTAAAACGCTTATAAACCAAATTTAGTACTTAATTCTAACATTTTAACTATTGGTAATTTTGCTTTTTCTAATAATGCTTTTTCCATTAAAAGTTCGGGTTGTTCGTGTTTTAAAGCTATGTATATTTTTTTTAATGTGTTCAATTTCATATGGGGACAATCGTTACATGCACAATTATTATTTGGAGGCGCCGGAATAAAAATTTTATCGGAACTCGCTTTTTGCATTTGATGAATGATGCCTGGTTCGGTTAAAACAATAAATTCTTTTCCTTCGTTTTTTTTTGTGTAATTTAATAATGCGGTTGTACTTCCTATAAAATCGGCATTCGCTAAAATTTTTTCTTCGCACTCAGGGTGCGCTATTATTTTAGCGTTTGGATTTATAGTTTTTAACTTAACTAATTTTTCTAAACTAAAAATTTCATGCACCATACAAGTACCGTTCCATAAAACCATATTACGTCCGGTTTTTTTATTTATGTAAGCACCCAGATTTTTATCGGGCGCAAAAATAATTTTTTGATCTTTTGCAAATGATTCTACAATTTGTACTGCATTAGTAGATGTTACAATTACATCTGAAAGCGCTTTAATATCGGCTGTGCAATTTATATAGGTTAAAACGATATGATCAGGGTGTTTTGCTTTAAATGCCGCAAAAGCCTCGGGAGGACATGAATCTGCCAAACTACAGCCCGCTTTAAGATCAGGAATTAAAACTTTTTTAGCCGGATTTAAAATTTTTGCTGTTTCTGCCATAAAATGTACACCTGCAAATAAAATAATATCCGCTTTTGTCTTTTGAGCTTCTTGCGCTAACCCTAAACTATCGCCAATATAGTCGGCAATATCCTGTATATCAGCATCCTGATAGTAGTGCGCTAATATAACCGCGTTCTTTTCCTTCTTAAGATAATTTATTTCTTCAAACAAATCAAGCGAAGGATCAACTTCAATATCTAAATAACCTTTATATAATAACATGTTCTTTTTTTAAAAATTTAAAAATTTGTATTATATATATAGCTTGTTAGCGTTGTTAGTTTAATGTTTAATAAAAACTTGTTTTTTACCTTTGTTAAATGTAATTAACAGTATATAAACAAAGGTAAGTGTTTAAAGTGCTGTGGGTCAAATAAAATGATATCAATTAACAATTGTTAGTACTAATTAAGAATGATAAGTTTTCTGTTTTTTAATTGTCAGTAAACCTATTTTAGACCTTATAAAAATGTAACTTTAAATTAAAAACATGCTTGTTTATTAAATTTATTTTAGCATGTGTAAGGCCAAATAAACAATCGATGTAAATAAAATCAGTAATTATTAACGTAATAAAAATTAACTAACAAAAAGGCTGTTAAATAATAAATAAAATAAACGTTCATAATCAGCCAGTTAAAA
>JANYBY010000172.1 GCA_025360565.1 Bacteroidota bacterium | reverse complement strand
CGGTTTGGCCACCAATCTTTATTTGTAGTGCCGTTTTTAGACGCTTGCTTCATTTGTCCGTGAGGAAAAGGACATTTACTTTCTGGATTACTCATATTCTTAAATTTATTTTATTAAAGATGTTTTTTTTAGTACCCCTGTTGACATATTTTATTAAGTTTTATTTAAATACGAATTGGGGTTACTAAATTATGATTTAATTTGCTACAACGCACCAAATCATTTAAATTTTAATTTAAAAATAACATTTATGAGTCTTAAAATTGGCGATACCGCGCCCGAATTTAAATTATTTAACACCCTAAAAAAAGAGGTGAGTTTGAGCGAGTGCAGGGGCAAAAATGTAGTATTGTTATTTTACCCCTTTGCTTTTTCGGGAACCTGCACAAAAGAATTGTGTTATGTGAATGGAAATTACGCTTTGTACAACGAGTTAAACGCGGTTGTGTTCGGCATTTCAACCGATTCGGTTTTTGCGCAAATAAGATATAAGCAGGAACAAAATTTAACCTTTGAATTATTAAGCGATTATAATAAAGATGTTTCGCTAAAATACAATTCCCTTTACGATGATTTTATTTTTGGCACCAAAGGAGTAACCAAGCGGTCGGCTTATATAATTGATAAGGAAGGAAAAATCCAATATATCGAGATCTTAGAAGATGCAGGTAAACAACCCGCTTATGAAAGAATTGAGCGTTGTCTGCAAGGTTTAATTTAGGGCACAAAATTTTAACCACATAGAAACATAGAAAACAGAAAATCTATGATGAAGTATATCTGTATGGTTCAAAAATTACTTTGGCGTATTTAAATTAAACGAATACATTTTTATTAATTTTAAAAATATTTCATGTAGATAAACGTATAAATTTATGCGGTTTAAAAAGCAGACATGTTAAAAAAGTATTTCGATAAAAATTTAATTGAGGCGGGCTGCGACGAGGCGGGCAGAGGCTGTTTGGCAGGCCCGGTGTTTGCCGCGGCGGTTATCCTCCCAAAAAATTTTAAGAATAAAATACTTAACGACAGTAAACAATTAAACGAAGAGCAAAGGTTTCAACTTCGTCCTGTGATCGAACAAGAAGCTTTGGCCTGGGCAGTTGGAATTGTTGACAACCAAGAAATAGATAAAATAAATATTTTGAACGCTTCCATTTTAGGAATGCACAGAGCAATTGATAAATTAAAATTGAAACCCGAATTGCTTTTAATAGATGGGAACAGATTTACACTTTATAAAAATTTAGACCATGTTTGCGTTGTAAAGGGAGATGCTGAATACATGAGTATTGCCGCAGCCAGTATTTTAGCTAAAACCTATCGAGATGATTTTATGAGGAAAGCCGCGCAAAAATTTCCGGAATATAGCTGGGAAAACAACATGGGTTATCCTACAAAAAAACACAGGGATGCCATTCGAAAGCACGGCCCCACTGAATTACACAGAATGACCTTTCAATTATTACCTGCCCAGCTTACAATAGAGTTTTAAACATTAACGGTTAAATAACTCGACATTTTTATCGCTGTTTTACCATTGACTTTTAGGTACATTTAAACAGTGAGTAAATTTCAAAAAATAGCTTTTGGTGTTTTTGTGGCGCTAAGTTTGGTGTTTGCCGTAATTGGATACCGATCACTAAAAAACATTAAACAGCCTTCTGTTAAAGCTATTACATTAATTCCCGATAGTTGCGAAGTTCTGGTAAAGTTTGATAATTACTCAGAATTTACTGATGAGCTCAGAAACAAAAATTTATTGTGGCAAGATCTTCAATTTATTTCCTGTTTTACAGAATTAGCAAAAAAATTCAATTATTTTGATTCGCTTTTATTATCACAGCAAAATTTAAATGAACTCATCTCAGGAAATCCCGTTTACTTTTCACTTTATAAGAACAGGCAATTTTTAATTACGGCCAATTTAAAAGAACTGGCCGATGAAAATATGTACAAAGATGCATTCGCTAAAATTTCAGCTTCGTTTAACAGTGTGGGGCTGAAAACGGAAATACAGAGCGGGGTGATCGGCATTTCGAATTCTGAAGAGCAACTGAAAAAATTATTTAATACCAAAAACTTTAAACTAAATAATAATAAAAATTACAAGATAGCTGTTGAAGCCGCTAATTACTCAGGAACGAGCATTTATATTTCAACCGGGACAACCTTATTCAAAAACTCACTTTCAAACATCAGTATAAGGCCGGATAAAATTATTTTGAACGGAATAAAACAAAATGATTCAACCGAGTTTGTTGGGGATATAGATGCAGCTCCTTCTAAAAATTTTGATTTTCTGTATAATATCCCTTTAATATGTAATGCGTTTGAAGTGTTTGTAATTAACGATGCGGAGAGTTTATTTGAACAGGACAACGAATTGGATTGGTGGGCAAATGTAAATGAAAAGGCCATGTTCAAAGCAAAAAAACAATTTTATAATAATTTAAACAGCCGGATAGTAAAAGTTACAATGCCTTCCAAAGATCGGGCGCTTATTTTAGCGGTTTCAGATTCTGTTAAGATGGCCGAAGTTTTACCTTTTTTAAACGATACACTTAAGTCGGGAAATAAACGGATTTGCAGGTTATTAAAAGGGGCTTCTTCTTTTGTAGGATCAACATTTCCGCTGATAAAAATAAACGAACTCAAGTATTTTGCGGCCTTTAAAAATTATTTGGTGTTTACCGCTTCGGAAAGTGACGCAGAAATATTTGTGAATGCCAACGACAATAAAAGCTCGATCTTAGAGAATAAACGCTTTAAACAATTTGCCGGCAAAAATTTTGATTCTGAATTTCATTACCTTAATTATAAATTGATTAATGCTTCGGCAAAAGATGAAATTATTTTTAGCGATCAATTAAAGGAAAATGATCTAAGCAAACTTAAAAACATAAGTCATTGCTCTTACATGGCAGTTTATAAAAATAATTTTTTAAACTACCGTTTTAATTTAAGTTACAATCAGGAAAACTTTAGCGATGAGCCAAATGTTTTGTGGACAATGAAAGCCGATACCACTATTAGCTCAAAACCCTTTTTATTTAAAAATCACATCACCAAAGGCAACGAGGTTATTTTTCAGACAATTGATAACCGGATCTATCTGCAAAATGCCACGGGAAAAAATTTGTGGAAAAAACAAATTAATGAACAGATAAGATCTGAAATATTTATTGTGGACGCGTTTAAAAATGGCAAATACCAAATGTTGTTTAACAGCGAAAAATATTTGCATTTAATTGATAGGAACGGAAATTATGTTCAAGGTTTTCCGGTTAAGTTACCTGCAAAAGCCACCAATAAATTATGTTTGTTTGATTACGAAAATAAAAATGATCTGCGATTATTTATTGCCTGCGCCGATAACAGAATTTATAATTACGATGTGTTGGGAACGAAGCACGAAGGTTTTAAAACAATGGAAACTTCGGCAGAGGTTATTTTACCGATAAAATATTGTAAAGTTGGGTTGAGCGATTATTTGGTAACATCTGATACAAAAGGAAAGATCTACGCTTTTAGTCGCAAAGGAGATGGTAGAATTGATTTTAAAAATAAACTGATAGAGGATGCCGAAAATTTTGAGGTGGAGTCGGGTAATTTATTGAGCAACACCCAAATTATTTATTTTGATAAAAAAAATAACTTGATTGAAAAGATCTCACTTGCCGACAAAAAAGAAATTTACAAATCTTCGGAAAGCGACGGCAGATCGGCTTATTGTTTTGGTGATTACGACAGGAATAAAATTACCGATGTAATTATTGCCTGTTCAGAAAAAGCAGAAGTGTATGATCTTAACGGTTCAAAAATCACAGGAATAGATATTTTGGATAATATAAATCCGTTAGAGGTAAATTTTTATGACCTGAACAACCAAGGGTTTATAAGTATTTTTGACGAAATAAATTCAAATTGCCTTGTGTTAAATGCCGAACAAAAAATAAATAAAGAGAATAAATCAACAAAGCCGGTTTTAATTTGCGATCTGTTCAATGATGGCAAAATTTATGTTGTGAGCGTTTTAAATGGCGAGCTTAAATGCCTTAAACTATAAAGAGACTAAAGGTATTCGAAATTACCAAACTCCGATTTAACGGTTACTTTTTTGGTTTTTGCCCTTATTACCCTTCCAATAATTTTAGCGTCGACATTAAATGACTTTGCAATTGAAATGATTTCTTCCGCGTACTTTTCGTTCACATAAATTTCCATGCGGTGCCCCATGTTAAACACTTTATACATTTCTTTAGGGTCGGTTTGGCTCTGCTCTTTTATCATTTTAAATAAAGGTGGCAGTTCAAATAAATTATCTTTTACAACGTGTAAATTATCGTTTAAAAAATGCAAAACCTTGGTTTGTCCGCCACCGCTGCAATGCACAATGCCGTGAATATTTTTTTCGAGGGCGGCTATTACTTTTTTAATTACTGGCGCATACGTGCGGGTGGGTGAGAGTACCAACTTACCCGCGTCAATTTTTTCAATTATTTTTTTTCCGTTCGTATCGGTATAACTCACTTCTACTTTATCGGTTAAATTTAATCCACCGGTGTAAACAACATTTTCGGGCAAAGCGGGGTCATAACTTTCCGGAAATTTTTGAGCCATCGCTTTTCCAAATACATCATGGCGGGCACTTGTTAAACCGTTACTTCCCATACCGCCATTGTATTCGTTTTCGTATGTTGCTTTTCCACAGCTGCTCAATCCAACAATAACATCCTTCGCGCGTATACGGTCGTTCGAAATTATTTTTTTGCGGTGCATGCGGCAAATAACAGTGCTGTCAACAATAAGGGTTCTTACAATATCGCCAACGTCGGCGGTTTCACCACCGGTTGAGGAAATTGAAATTCCGTTATCTCTTAAATTTTTCAAAACCTCTTCTGTTCCATTAATTAATGCGGAAATAACTTCTCCCGGAATTAAATTTTTATTTCTTCCGATGGTAGATGAGAGTAAAATATTATCGGTTGCGCCAACACAGATCAGATCGTCCACATTCATTATCACCGCGTCCTGCGCAATGCCTTTCCATACGCTTAAATCGCCGGTTTCTTTCCAATACATATATGCCAGCGAAGATTTTGTTCCTGCGCCATCGGCATGCATTACCAAACAATGTTTAAGGCTTCCGCTTAACAGATCTGGAACAACTTTACAAAAAGCTCCGGGAAATAATCCTTTATCCAATTTTGAGATCGCGGCGTGTACATCTTCTTTTGATGCCGAAACACCGCGGAGATTGTATTTATTATCACTCATAAGTATTGGTTAAAATTAATATTATAATTAGTTCAATTTTGAAAAATTTGTACCTATTTTTACGGCGTTTTGAACAATAGGATAAAGATTTCCATCGTAAATTATTACAACACCTTACCATTTAGGTGGGCGTTAAAAAACCACAGTATCCTTGATAACATTGATTTGCAGGAGGACATACCGAGTATTTGCGCGCAAAAACTGAAATTTAAACAAGTAGATATTGGCCTTGTGCCTGTGGCATTACTGCCTGAATTGGATGCATATTCAATTATTACAGATTATTGTATTGGGGCGAATGGCAAAGTAGACAGCGTTAAACTTTATTCAAATGTAGAGCTGCATAAAATAAAAACGATCACGCTCGATTATCAATCCAGATCCTCCATAAAACTCACAAAAATATTGGCGAAAGAATTTTGGAAAATTAAACCTGTTTACGTGGATGCCAAACCAGGCTTTGAAAATTCGGGAAGTGAAGAGAACGCAGTGGTGGTAATTGGAGATCGTACCTTTGACTTGAACGCCAGCGATCGCGGAGAGCAGGGCAAATATAAATTTGGGTGGGATCTTTCTGAAGAGTGGAAAAATTTTACCGGCCTGCCTTTTGTTTTTGCAGTTTGGGTTTTAAATTCAAAAAATGTGTCGGCTGAATTTATAAAAGAATTTAACGAAGTTCTTAAGTATGCTGTACAAAATATTCCCGCAGCTATTGCGGCTGATACCTCAAAATTACCAAGCACAAATTTTAACCCCGAAAATTATCTTACCAAAAGAATAGATTTTAATCTTGATGATGATAAACGAAAAGCGTTAGAATTATTTTTAAAAAAAATGAAAGAGCTTAATTCTTAAAGTTATCGCCGATAATTACGTTTAAACTTCCGGGAATACATTTAAACTCTACGATCTCGCTTTGCATATCCGGTTCTCCGTCATAATGAATGGGATCTTTTTGATTGCGAGTAATGGTAACTTCGCTTGCCGTAAATGTTTCAATATGGCCCGACTCATTCGCTTTGCCCCTAATTATTTTTATTAAAATACCAACAACAGTGATAAAATTAAATGGCCTTAAAACAACAATGTGAAATTTACCATCGTTCATTTTTGCATGAGGAGCAATGTAAAAATCGTTCCCGTATTGTCCGGCGTTAGCAACAGTAATTAAATAGGCTTTACGTTTTATTTCTTCCCCGTTAAATTTTAAAGTGTATTCTTTTGAACGATACTTTAATAATTCGGAAGCGGTAATTTTAATATAACTCTGTAACCCGCGTTTTGCTGAGGTGGCAAATAAATTACCAATGTGAGCGTCGAACCCAATACCGCTTGTACAGAAAAAAGGAATTCCGTTTACCGTACCGTTATCAATTTTTATTTTGTTGCCTTTTGCAATTTGTTTTATGACCGTCTCTACATTCATTGATAATCCTAAGGTGCGGGCTAGGCCATTTCCCGAACCGGTGGGAATAATGCCTAATGTAATATTAGTGCCAACAATACTTTTTGCAACCTGATTCACAGTGCCGTCTCCTCCAACTGCAATTGCGTCGGTGTAATCCTGCGAATGTAAAATATCCAATACTTCTTTAAAGTGATTTTTGTCTTTCCAGATCACGATCTGATAATAGATATCTTCCGGAAATTCCTTTTTGATGATATCAATGATCTTACCGGAAATTTTTTTGCCGGCATTTGGGTTAACAATAAACAATAGCTTCCTCTTCATAATTTGCGAAAATACTAATAATTATGTCAAATCAATGGTAAGAATTAATTTGGGAACAATTTGTTTACAATAAGGTAGTTTAGCCGTTACATAAATTTAGAATAACAACTAAAACTTTCAAAAACGAAATGCGATTTTTCTTGAACATGTTACTTTTATTATAGGTTAATATTTTATTTAGTAGTGACGATTAATTTGTTAAATGCTTGCAATTTCATGGTAAATACGGTCTTTAGCGTTAGTAACCCAAATTTTAAAGATGGCATTACTTTCTTCAAATCCAGTGCCAATATTTATAAGCTTACTTAAGTTAAAAGAGGTATCAAAAACACCGGCTCCGGCCTTTACCGCGTCGCGCGAATTACAAAACTGTTCGTAATGCCCTTGGATCGGAACCAATAAAACGGGCTTACCTAAATACATGGCTTCACAAACACTTTCAAATCCTGCCGAACTGGCCAAACCTTTTGACTCGCTCATTTTTTCAAGAAACAACTTATCGTTTATTGCATGCAAATGCAGTTTTTGGCTCCGGTATGGATATGATTCTAACAACGTTTCGGGTTTATCGGTGAAACAATGCAATTCAATGGTTGGATTTGATTTGTGCCACGAAATTATTTCTTCATAATATCCGTTATTCACCAAATAAACCAGATAATAATCTTTTTGATTGGCTTGCAGATCAAAAATTTCTTTTCTTAACAACGGAGGCACCACGGTAACGTTATCGCTATGGGTATGAATTTTGTAAAATGACAATGCTATATTTTTGCAAGAGCCCGTGGAAGTTAGTTTTGCGAAGATTTTAAGGGCAACTTTATCTAAAAAATGCCCTCTCGGAAATTCAAAATCGGGATGAAAGTAGATGTATTGATGCGCAATACAAACCATTTTTGTTTTTGGTTTATAATAACGAAAGTAAAAACCCATTAACAGGTCAAAAAAATTAATGATCACATCGGGCTCATGCAATTTTATTATTTTATCTATTGTTTTTAAACTTCGTTTAAAGGTTTTAAGTTTACCGATATTATAAAAAACGGTTTTAAAAATGTTAATGGATTTATTTTTTTTGTCGGAAACAAAATTGGGACTTTCTAATTGAAATATGGGAACTTTGATCTTATCCAGAAAAAATCTCGGGATCTCCCGTTTTCCTCCTGAACCTAAGATCACAGCGCAAACAATGTGGCCTTGTTCCAGTAACAGGTCGTACATGCTCAACGCCTGGGTAACATGGCCGCGCCCTTCTCCTTGTACCACTAACAAATATTTTTTACTTACTTTCATATGCAGGTGATTTAAGTTTTGTGTTTTGCCGATAAAGGCGTTTCAAAAGGAACTCCTTTTGGTATTATTTCTATAACCGAATTACTTTCTTTAAATTTTTGACGATTTATATTTTCTAGCCATTCCTGATAATAGATTATTTTCCAATTGCCATTTCTGTCCTCCACTAATGCGGTAAGGCTTTCAACCCAATCGCCCGAATTAAGATATTCAATGCCATTTATGGTTTTAATTACCGGCTGATGAATATGTCCGCAAATAACGCCATGGCATTTTCGGGCCTTGGCTACTTTTACAAGTTGAGCTTCATAATCATTTATAAACGACACGGCGGATTTTACTTTAGCCTTTACCGCTTGTGAAAGTGAATAATACGGAAGTCCTTTTCTTTGGCGGTAGTTATTAAAATGCCGGTTAAGCCACAATAAAAAGGTGTACCCAACATCGCCAAGTTTTGCTATCCATGTAAATTTGGTCGTCACATTGTCAAACAGATCTCCATGTGTTACAAAATATTTTCGTTTTACACCGTAGTGTACGTGGTGTTTTTTAATTTTAAAATTTCCGAGAGAAAAGGGTAATATTTCATCTAAAAAATCATCGTGGTTACCTCTTATATAAATGATCTCATCACACTTGCTTTTTGATACTAAAGCGATAATGTGTTTAAAAAAATTACTGTGTTGTTTTTTCCACTTTCCATTTTTGCCTAATTGCCATCCGTCAATAATATCTCCGTTTAAGATCAGTGTTTCGCATTTATGATTCTTTAAAAAATGAACTACCTCTTTGGCCTTGCTGGCCTTAATTCCCAAGTGAATATCAGAAAGTACAATTGTTTTATAGAATGTCTTCATTAAAAAAGTTTTACAAATTTCATCTTTCAATGTGTGTAGGGGTTTAAGCCAGACTTATTGTTAGGTTACTATTTAACTTTGAACATTATGTAAGAATAAATTTTGACAATGAAAAAATAATGAGGACTTAACGCAAGAGATATGTTTGGTGACCGCGAAGACTACTTTTAAATAAGATAATGAAAATTTTAACGGCCAGCAATTTATTTAGGATGCAAATAAAATACTTTAACGTGCAAGTATTTTCAGAATGGTAGCGTTAGGATGTTTTTATGTTAAAGGTTTCTTTACCTGTTAAAAAGAAAAGCAATTTTATTCAGTGTAAAACATTGATCTTATCAACAAGGCAATGTTATAAACGTAAGTTGATTACGCGCTGAAAGGCTTGTGGCTGTTGAAAAGGTGGCGATTCAAAAATAAACGCATTACTGTAACATACCTGTAACATGAGATTAACTATTTAATTGTTTTATAATAATAACCCATTAACACGTTATGAACAATTTGTGCCGAACTTTGTAGTGTAAGAACAATAATGCAAAAAGAAAAAAACATACAGAACAAATTTTCAGGAAAATGCTTTAAGATACCCTTTTTGCAAATGGATAAACTAATGAAACAAAAAACCTGAAATAGAAATGAAAAAAAAGATTCAATACTTCCTTCTTATATTGAGTCTTTTACTGACGACCACCGTTTCTACCTTTGCACAATGCGAAAATGAACCAAGCGACAGCGTTGAACTAAAAATTTTATCGTGGAACATTTACATGCTGCCACGGTTTTTGGTTCACAGCGGACAATTGAACAGGGCCAAAGAAATTGTTGAAAGTCTTAAAAATGAAAATGCGGATGTGATAGTTTTTGAAGAAGCGTTCGACAGGAAAGCCAGGGAGATAATAAGAACGGGCTTAAAGAACCAATTTCCTTATGAATCAGGTGATCCCGCAAAAAATTCCATTTTCAAAATTAATTCCGGCGTTTGGGTTATTAGCAAAGTTCCTATTACGGTTATAAAACAAATTTATTTTAAAGAAAGCGCAGGCTGTGATAAATTTGCCTGTAAAGGAGCAGTATTATTAAAAGCCCAAAAAAATAATTCCTGTTTCCAGATAGTAGCAACACATTTGCAATCCGATTTAAAGAAAAAGGAAGTACAGTTGATACGAAAAGCACAATTAACACAAATTAATAAAGAACTTCTTGAGCCCTTTGCTCAAACAAAAGTACCTCAGTTTGTGGTGGGAGATATGAATACGATTCAAAAGAATTTGTTCGAGTACAATCAAATGATTGATATTTTAAATGTTAAACAATGTCAGTTTGAGGGCGAAATAAATTATTCGTATGACCGTGATAAAAACGATATTATTTTTAAAAGCCGAGATAAGCCGCAATTGATTGATTATATTTTTTTTAATGAAAAGGATAAAAATACGCTCGAAGGAAAAATGCTTGTTAAAGTATTCCAAAAAAAATGGAATACACAACATGTGGATCTTTCGGATCACTTTGCGGTTTTAGGAACTTTTATGCTTAGGCAATACTAAATTTTATAGTGCAAGGGTTAAATTTGAAGTGCAATTAAATTTCAAATCTGAAGTAAATCTGAAGAATTTAAATAATTTATTTTGGTAACAATTGGTTAAACATCCAACTTACCTTGCTTTGAAGGTAATTTGCGTTGAGTATGGTTAATTTAATGGGAGAAACATTTAACCATTACTTCACGCGGAATCACTTATGCCTTTTTTATTAAACATTAAAATAATGTTCTGCTAACCAAAAACTTTTTAACTCTTTGTTACTTTGCTGCATTAACAAAAAGCTGTGATTTCTGTAACCTATTTTAAAAATCCGAGTGAAATAAAATATTTTTTTTCCTTTTTCCTTTTTATATTCTTCTTATATACTACAAGGGCGCAAATAAAAGGGAAGGTAACGGATGGCAGCAGTAAAGACCCATTAGTTGGAGCAACCGTGTTTTTAGCAAATACTAAAATAAGTGATTTTTCAGGATTGGATGGAACCTATCATCTGAAAAAAATTCTACCTGGTACGTATAATCTCATTGTACAATATATTGGTTATATAAAACAAGAAAAAATAATTGAAATTAAAGATTCAGCAGAAATACAAAATATTAATTTTTCACTTAAATTGTTGGATAGCTCTCTTCAGGAGGTTGTAGTAACAGCCGTTCAGGATAAAGGTTCGGACAATTATGCCAGAGGACTCGAAAAAAATTCAAACAATGTTATAAATGTAATTTCCGCAAAAAATATCCAACTTCTTCCGGATGTTACAATTGGCAATGTTCTGCAAAGGATGAGCGGGGTAACAGTTGAAAAAACTGCCAGTGGCGAAGGCCGTTATGCAACTATCAGGGGAATGGACAAACGTTATAATTATACAACCATTGACGGAGTAAAAATTCCAAGCCCCGATTTTAAAAACAGATATGTACCGATGGATATTTTTCCGGCGGAGATCTTAGAAAGGTTGGAAGTTTCAAAAAGCCTAACTCCCAATATGGAAGGCGATGCAATTGGGGGAGCAACTAATTTGGTTTTAAAAACCGCGCCCCAATCTTTTTTAGTTACTTCAAATGTTTCAACGGGATATAATCAATTTCTTTTCAATCATTCTTTTACCTCTTTTAATGTAAATGGCATTAACAGAAGATCGCCTGGACAGGTTCATCCCGGCGAACCCGCCACTACCGCCGATTTTCCGGTACAGAGTTATATTTATAAAAGCATAGCGCCTCCGCCAAACATTGTAGCAAGTGTAAGTATTGGCAACCGCTTTTTTAAAAAAAAGCAATTAGGAGTTCTTGTTTCCGGAAGTTACCAAAACACGTATACCTATTCAAAAGATATTTATTTACTTCCGGCTGCGCAACCTAATTGGACACCACCAAATCAACCTTTAATT
>JANYBY010000156.1 GCA_025360565.1 Bacteroidota bacterium | reverse complement strand
AAGAAAATGACCTTGCCTTTAATTTACGCTTTAAATAAAAGCAGCTGGTTGGAAAAAAGAAAGATCATAAATATTATTAAAAATCATAACGAGGAAAGCGAACAAGTAAAAAAGGTAATTAATTTTGTGATAGAAAAAGGTGGCATTGAATACGCAAATAAAATAATGAACGAATACAAAGATAAAGCCCTTGAGGTTTTAAAAAAATTACCTGAAAATGCCGCGAACAAAAGTTTGGAAAAATTATTGGTTTACGCCATTGAACGAAAAAAATAATGTGATATGAAAAAAATAAATGCACTGATCATTGTAACAACATTACTTTTTATTTCCTGTAAGAACGAAGCGACAAAGGAAGAAAGCGAAAAGGAAAAAATAATTGCCGACTCGCTTTCTAAAGTATCGCAAAAAATAAAGGTGGATTCAATGAAAAGGGTCAATCCTTTACTCATTATGCCGCCCGATAGCACTTACACCGGAGATTACGTAGATAAATATGGAAACGGAATAATAAAGTTCAAAGGCTTTTTCAGGTTTGGGCAGCGGCACGGGCAGTGGATGTCCTTTTACCCAAGCGGATTGTTATGGAGCGAATTGCATTTTGATAAAGGAAAAAGACACGGGCTTAACGTTACTTTTTTAGGAAACGGAAAAAAACGTTACGAAGGTTTTTATAAGGATAACAGGCAGGACAGCGTGTGGTGTTATTACGACACCCTGGGAATTTTAATGGAAAAAGTATTGTACAGAAATGATACGATCATTAAAAAGCTACCCAAGAAGTAGAACTTAGTTCACAATCGCCACCGCCCGTATCGGTGAGCCGTCGGCATATTCTATCTTTAAAGGAAAACACTGAAAGGTAAATTCTTCGGGCAGGCTGTCCATATTACACATGTTTTCAATAATAAGGATCTCTTCTTTTAAAACAATTTTATGGTTGGGCAAATTCAGATCCGATACTTCATCCAGCGAAATGCAATCCAGGCCTATTCCTTTTAATTTAAATTGAGTTAACCACCGCGCGGCCTCCTCGGTTAGTGTAGGAAAATCATTAAAATAATTTTCTGTTTTCCATTTTAAGGACCAGCCAGAATTAAGCAAAATAAATTCGGCGTTTTTAATTTTACTTTCGTATTTTTTTAAAAAAGAAAGGCTTATTGTTTTTCCTTGAAGGGCTCTGCAATCAATTACGATCCCTTTTCCAATAAATTTATCAATGGTAAAATCATCCAATGATTTTGTGTTTTTTAAAATATGTCTTGGCGCATCCATGTGTGTGGCCGTATGCGAGAACATGGTTATTTTTTTCTCTGAATAACCTTCAATATCTATTTCTTCAAAAATAGGTTTATCGGTTCCCGGAAAAACGGTGATATCAGGATTAAGTAAATGCGACAGATCAATAACTTTCATAGAAAAAAGAAAAAAATTAAACGCCGGAAACCATTTTTCTTCGTAATGCTTCGGCAGCAGAAGAAATATCTTTAATGGTTTCAGCAGTATAAGTTCCCGTTGCCTCCGCGGCTTTATAGGCAACCTGAATATTTTTAAGATCGGTTATAATATATTGAGAGCCTGCATCAACATTTGAAGCATCTAATAAAATAATAAGATTTTTTAAGGATTCTTTTTGTTTTAAAATACTTTTAACCACTGCTTCTGCATTTAAACTTTTAGCTATTTGGCAAGATACATGTAAGCCTTCGACCCACGCACCGGCTAAAATAATAGAAGAGGTTGCAGGGCGATCGCCGGTTTTTAAAATTTCGTCGGCAGTTTTAAACGCACCGGTAATAATTTCTAAAGTTGAATCTTTGTTTTGTTTGTTAGCTTCCATTCTATCAAACATTTTTTGATCGAAGGCGCTGTTCACCCCAAGGTCTCCCGCTAAAAGATTTACGCACTTTAAAAACACCATACTTTCTTGCGTTTGTTCAAACGAACTGGCAATACTCAAATCGGAACCGTAAATACCTAAGTTGGCCGCTTTTGAGGATTCCAAAGTGTATTTGTGTACCATTCCCGGATCGGCTAAAAGGTCGGCATTGTATTCGATCTTATGCTCATCAATTAATTTTAAAATTTCTTTTCTGTCGGGCATCGAATTAAACACGTTTTGCGCGTTTAGCTTAGTTTCCATAACAGCGTCCTTGGTACTGTTGCCTTCAACTACAGTGTCTTCCGTTTTATCTCCATCCTTACAAAAGGAAAAAGTGAAAACGAAAAGCGCTAAAAAAGATAATTTAATAAGGGTACGCATAAAGTATTACTACAAATATATATTATTTTTTTATTCCGTTGCTATAATTTACACGGTTTATTTCCTTACCGCTTTTGTCGTAAAATATCCATTCTCCGTCGGGTACGCTTTGTACTTTGCCTTTTCTTCGTTCTTTTATTATTGTGTAACCGCAAACGCTTTGCAATTGGGCGTTGGTGTAATAACTAAGGCTTTTGCCTGTTAATTTGCCCTTGCTAAAATGCTGTATCCGGTTAATTCCCCCTGTCTCGTAAAAGTAAGTCCATTCGCCTTGCTGATGGCCTTTACGGTATTTGCCCTTTGTATCAATAAAATTACCTTTTTCGAACCACAAAACATAATTACCGTGTTTAATACCGTTAACGTAATTGCATATCTCGCGGGCCTGGCCCGTATCGTAATAGTAATTCCAGGCGCCTGCTTTTTTTCCTTTGCTATTATATTTACCCGAATAATTTAATTTTGTATTACTGTACCATCCCTGCCAAAGATCAACCAGCTCACCGGCTTTAAAACTACCTTCATCTTTTTTAGTTCCGTTATCCCACCAGCTTGTCCATAAACCATCTTCTTTTCCATTAACAAAAGGGCCCTCTTGTAATTTTTTACCGTTCTCGAACCAGGTGGTCCATACACCATTTTTTATACCGTTCTCATAAGGCCCTTTGCGCCATTTGCCGCCCTCTTTGTAAAAATAATTCCACACGCCGGTTTGCTTATCGTTTAAAAAATTTCCTTCACTTTCAATTTGTCCATTTGTATAATAATAGGTCCATTTATCTTCGCGTAAATTATCTTTTAAAGTGCCGATCATTTCCGGATTTCCGTCAGCGTTATAAAATTTCCATACACCGTTTTTTTTGCCGGCAACAAAATTTCCTTCGCTCTTTATTTTATGATTGGCATAAAAAGAAGAGTAGTAACCATTTAAAACTCCTTCAACATAAATAGCTTCGTAATCTAACTCGCCATTGGCGTGAAAAAATTTCCAAGTCCCTTCCTGCAAACCATTTTTGTAATTGCCAATAGCTTTTACAATTCCGTTCGGATAACTTGCTGTAACGCTGCCATTGCCGCCACTAACCATTTGTCGGCCTTTGTTATCCCACAGATCTTTTAAAAATAAAACGCTGTCTTTATATTCTTTTACAAATTTTATCTGCCCGTTCTCGTACCACTCTTGCCATTGACCACAAGGGTTACCAAAACAAAAATTTTGTATGGATGCGGTTTTTCCGGACTTGAAAAAAGTTTCTACTTTACCAACGCGTTTATCATTTTCAAACGTTCCTTTGGTTTCTATTTGTCCGTTGTCAAAGTAATAAAGCCATTCTCCTTCTTTTTTGCTTGCGGTTTTTCCGGCCACAAATATTTCTTTACTTTTTATTTTTCCATTCTCAAAATAGGCGGTCCAGGTACTATCGGGTAAATTATATTCAAATTTTGTAACCTGAGCTAACCTGCCCGATTTATAGTAATAATAATTTATGCCCGATTTTTTTCCGCGGTAAAAAGATTCGAGGGCCTTTTTTGTTCCATCCTCATAATAATGCGTCCAAACGCTATCTTCTTTTCCTTTAAAATAAACACCTTTGCAGCTAACATTGCCCGATTTATAAAACTCCATGTGATGGCCGTGCGGCATGCCCCCATAATAATCGGTTTCGGTTTTTAATTTGGTTTCTTTGGCGTCGTAATATTCGCGTTTTAATTGCGCGCTGGTGCCCAAAGTAAAAAATAAAAAAAGGAGACAAATAAAAATGCGCATAAGGTAAAGTTAGCCACCATAACGCCGGTGTACCTGTTTGGTTACACCTTTTGTGAACAATTTTTTGTTGGAAAGTACAGGGAAAAATACCCTTATTTTATAGTTATTATACGGCTGTATTCCTTGTCCTTAATTTTTAGTGTAAATTGTATCAATTTATCTGCCGGGATAAGATCAATTTCTTGTTCGTTTTCGATGGTTTTTAAATTGAAGGTTTGACCTGAATTAATTCCTTTAATTGAAACGATCGCTTTTTTGTCGTTCACCTCTCCTAAAATTAAAACTTTCAATTTATTGTTTGGTAAAAGAAATAGAGAGATCATACCGTCGGGTTTAGAAAATTTTTTTTGGCTGTAATTGATGCCGTGTTTTTTCTTGGGATGATTTTTATAATCGGAAATAAATTGTGATGAAGAATTAAGTTCGGTATTTATTTTTAAAACTAATTCCTGAGCCGCCGCAACCGGTTTCCATGCGCGAAAGTAATCTACGCTATACGTATTTGGCCATTTAGTAGTTTTATCGGGACCCGGTGGAAAAGCGGCGCCGTTTTTTGCAACCGAAGTGTTTAAATACAATTGCATTGGATTTGGAAAACGCCCTTTAAAATAAGCTAAAGGATATCCGTTTAAATACCAAATTAAACTCTCGGGATTCCATTCAAATTGCATGATGTTAAAACCATTGTGTAAATAATTTGAAACGGGCATCCAGCCGCCCCAGTTGGTATTTAAGCCTAATTTGTTTTTGTAATTTCCGTCGCAACCGGTTGGGCAATGCGTGTCCACATGAATTTTATCATTTTTTTCGCCTTTTAATTCAAAACAATCTATTTCTTCGTTCGCATTCCCTCCGTAAAACCAAAACGCGGGCCATACGCCTCTTCCTTCTTCTACTTTAAATCGCAGTTCGTACAAACCGTAGTGGAATTTTTGTTGTGAAACAATGCAGCCAACAGAGTATTTAGTTTGAAATGTATTATTTTTTATAATAATTTTTTTCTGTTTTATGAAGTTGCTGTCAATTTCGCTCGAACGTAAAACATAAATACTATCTTCTGTCTTTGCCACAAAATTAACCATGCCTTGCAACTGAGTTACATTTTTTGGTGAAAAGGCCAGGTCTTGTTCCATTAACACCCGTGACCAGGGCAAACCGTTAGACCAATAATTTTCATTCAGTTTTGGCGCTGTAAATTCATCGCCGCCACCATACGAATATCCGAACAAGGAATCGTTGTATAATTTTAAAAGCACTTGTGCAGAAACGTTTAGATTCACAAAAAGAACCGCGATAATTATAGAAACGATCTTCATTTTAAATTGAGTTTATAAATTTTTAAATTTTTACTGTAGAGTTCTTTAAGGTCAAATTCGGGATAATCGTTTAAATTTAAGGATAAATTCTCGGTCACTAAAAAATTTCCGCCTCTTAAGAACCTGTCTTTTAAAACGGCTGCGCTAATTTCATTTTTAAATAAACTGAATCCTTGCCGTTTTAAATAATACAATGATATAAAATGCGAATCATCGTGATCGATAATACATTTTTCGTTTTGGGGAATCAATTCTGCAAAGAATTTTTGTTCGCTCGCGTAATCGATTACAAAGCCCGGGGTTTCAGGGTTCCACCGAGGGTTAATGCGCAGCCAGGCCGTTAGGGGAACCAGACAAACAATAAAAATTAAAAGCTTTATGTAATTTTTTTGATAAAAATAATTTACCCCAAAAGCCACCACTAAAAATAGTAAAGGAATAAAAGGCATGAGGTAATAATCGTGCGTGGTGCCAATAAGATTTAATTCGAATAAAAAATAAATTGAAAATAAAAAAAGCAGTAAAATAAAATATTTGTGGGTTTCGCCTGTAAATCTTCGTTGTTTAAAAAAGAAAAATATTCCCACAAATAAAAAAACGCAAGCGGCATAATTGGTCAATAATTCGGGAACAGAAGAAAACAAATTAAATTGAAAATAATCGAGTAGCTGTAAAAATGAAGCTGAATTTTTTAATACGCCCGATGTAACTGTATTGCCGGTCCAGGTGGGAATGGCCTTTGCATACCATATAAAAACGGGAATAAGCATCAACAAAAGAGTTAAACCTTTTATTAAACTTTCTTTAATTTGTTTTTTTGAAATAGCCCGGTAAGCATACAAAAGGAAAACGCCGCCAAAAAGCAAATACGGTAATTTGACCAGAGCAGATAACATTAAAAACAAGGAAAATAACAAAAAATATTTTCCTTGTTTGCTAAAAACAAACGCAAAGAAAAAATTTAAACTCCACGCAGCGAAACCAAGCGCTAAAATATCGGGCAAGGGATTTACGCAATAGTAGTAGAGTAGGGGCGAAAAGCAAACAAGTGCGTTGGTAATTAAAGCAATTGGCTTCGATACAAATTTTAATAAAAGTTTATAAAAGCCGGCGAGAAAAAAAACAAAGAACAAGAACGACAACAAACGCGTATGTAAAACCGAATAACCAAAACAATTATTTACCTGGGCTATTACCCATTGGTATAACGGGAATTCATACAGCAGGGTACTTGTTCCTGTGGTTACATCAAATTTTTGCGGATGAAAGATGGAATTATCGGAAAATGTAAAATTGTAAATTACGGTTTGCGTTTGCGATTGCCGCCACACATGATAACCGATCACATCAAATTTTAAAACACGAACATGAAGAATAAAACTTAATATAACCGGCAATAAAAAAAATAATGTGTTTTTTTTATTCATTCTATTCAAAGGTGTTTTTTATATAGAAAATGAAATTTAAAGATTTTCAATTTTATATTGTCTTAATTTAAAAAGCTCATCGGTTGTTATAAAATTACTAAACCCTTTTTTCTTTAGCCCTTTTATTAAAACTTTATCACCGCTCCAAATCTTACACCTGAATTGTTTTGAAAATGCGACGTAATGAATATCTTTTGGATCTACGTCCTTAGTAAGTTTTTCTGCAGAAATCCAATTCAATTTTTTTATTTGTTCTTCAGAAATAAAGGTAATATCCTTAAATATTTGAAACTCTGCTTCTCTGATCATTTCGGTTGTCATACCTGAAATTTTACTTAGTTTTGAATGATGTTTGTAAATTTCAATCCGCAAAAACTCGGGGGCTATAAAGTTGAAATGTTTGCCCGAATTTATTAAAAGGTCGCCTATTTTGCCATTGCAGTTAAGTATCGCGCTAAAAACAATGTTTGCGTCGACAATTAGGTTCACTTAATAAAACGTTTTCGATTTTTTGTCCACCATGATGCGTTTACTTTGTCAGCCAATTTGTCAATATCAGATTGTTTAACTTTGCTTTTCGAGGTAGCTTCAAGATATTTAACGTAATCAATTAAACGCTGAAGCCCGAAGCTGTCTACAGAGGCCGAAACCGTAATGGTAATTTGGTTATTATTTATGCGCTCAATTAACATTGTTGATTTAAATTATTCACATCAAAGATAATAAAACTTTTTATGATTTAATCATTCAATTTTAAAACAGCCATGAAGGCACTTTGCGGAATTTCGACATTACCAACCGATTTCATGCGTTTTTTTCCTTCTTTTTGCTTTTCAATTAATTTACGTTTACGCGAAATATCTCCGCCATAACATTTAGCGGTTACATCTTTACGGATGGCCCGTATAGTTTCGCGGGCTATAATTTTTGCGCCAATAGCTGCTTGTATTGGAATTTCGAATTGCTGACGCGGAATTAATTCTTTTAATTTTTCGCAGATCTTTTTTCCGAAACTGTGCGCGTTGGTTCTATGGATCAATGCGCTTAACGCATCTACGGGTTCTGAATTCAATAAAATATCTAATTTCACCAGATCACTTTGTCGCATACCAATTTTATAATAATCAAACGAGGCATACCCTTTTGAAATGGATTTTAATCTATCAAAAAAATCAAACACTACTTCGCCCAAAGGCATTTCAAAAACCAATTCAACCCTATCGGCTGTTAAATAATTTTGCGTTACAATTTGTCCGCGTTTTTCAATACACAAACTCATAATGGGTCCAATAAAATCAGACTTGGTAATAATGTTTGCTTTTATATAAGGCTCTTCAATATAATCTATTCTTGCCGGATCGGGCAGATCGCTTGGGTTATTTACCGTTACCACTTCGCCATTTGTTTGGTAGGCAATGTACGATACGTTAGGAACGGTGGTAATTACCGTCATATTAAATTCGCGCTCTAAACGCTCCTGCACAATTTCCATGTGCAGCATTCCTAAAAATCCGCAACGGAAACCAAAACCAAGTGCGGCCGAACTTTCCGGTTCCC
>JANYBY010000278.1 GCA_025360565.1 Bacteroidota bacterium | reverse complement strand
CAGGATTTGAGCAAAATAAAAAGCGGAATACCCGTTTTAAATATTGGATATTCCGCTTTGGTGGTCCCGGAGAGAATCGAACTTCAATTAAACTGAGCCTCAGAGTCTTCATCATATCTCAAATACACAAAATTTTCACTTTTTCTGAATGAAAACCTTCGGTGTACCATAGATTTTGTCTCTGATGTGTACCGAGCTTCCACCGTCTGGCTCTTCACTAAAAAAGCCCACAGGACTTTTTCTTAACAAAGGAACACACTTTGTTGGAATTATTTGTGATGTCATATTACTATAATCCTATCCACAATCCCCAAAAATATTCAAATTCCCAAGCCCGGCCATTAGAACCGAATCTGCCAGGTAGTGTTTTCTAATCACAGCATCATCCGAATGCCCTGTAAACAATTTGGCTTTGTCGCCAAGGACCATCGTGAGGGCGGTAATGTAGGTTTTGCGGAGATCTTTGTATTCGATTTTTCGAGGGGAAACCTGTTTGATGTAATGGGTGAATGAGCGCGAAATAGTATCCTGAACATAATTCAAATTGGATCCTTCAGGAAAAGGAATAATGTATTTATCTGTTTCCTTGTGGTTTAAATAACCACACTCCTGAAGCAAATCATTTAAGGAAGATGTGATCGGCACATACTTTACATATTTATTGATCTGCGCCTGATCTTCCCCGGTTTGAATGCGCCATACTTTTAAATTGATAAGTTTAAAAGCCATGACACTTTTCTTCAATTCACAAATGTTGTTGAATTTTAATGTGACCACTTCTTCAGCGCGTAAACCTGTTTCCAAAGCAAGGCGGAAAGCAACCGACAGCCATTCGTGATAATAGTTTGTTGGTTTTCCGTTGAGGAGAACCGCTTTACCGTTCTCAAATGTAATGGCATTTAACAAAGCACGAAATTCTGCTTGCGTAATGGCTATCTTTTCTTTTTTTGGAGCAACTGTCAAGCGCATTTTAAAGAATGGATTTTTAATATCGCAGTCTTTTATTTGAATACACCAGTTAAAAAAGGCCTTCATTATAGCGCAGGGTTTGTTATAAGAAGAAAGTTTTAGATCTGAAATTAAATAATTGCAAAATATTCCAACTTCATCCTGACCGATCGATCCCAGATCCAAAGTTTCTAAATTGTAATTATTTTTTTTGAGAGAAAAACAAAACCTCTCAACAACGCGTTCGGTTTCTTTAATGTGATCGCGACTTAATTTGCGCATAAGATGAAAGGGTGTGTTAACTCCGGAAATAAAATCCAGGTATTGGGCAATATAATCTACCAACAGGAATTTGGGCGGAGAAATTTGAAGGGGTGAAATTACTTGCGCCGCTTCAATGATCTGTATGTTGTTTTGAACGAGTACCGGAGTTTGTGTTTGATTGGTAGGGTTAGTCTCAAGCACAACCAAATTTTCAGATTTAAGTGCCGGAGAAAAATTGTTCGCCAGTAATTCCTGCTTAAATTTTGCAAGCTCTGTCAAAGCAACATCAAAGGTGGCTGCATTTATTAAGCGGGTTCGTTTACTAGAACTTGTACCCGGAATGTGAACTGCTAATTTGAATTTGTGTTTGTCTTTGTTTTCGCAAGTAGAAATACTTTTGCCCTTTATCTGACAAGTATCTGTAACCTCCGACCTGCATTTTAAACATTGTACACGAATCCCGCAGCCCTTAAATATTGTCGGTACCTTTTTCATCTCCTTCTGATTTAAATTTGTTTAAAAATTTTTGGGCTGCTTCGCCATGAGGCTTTCCGTTCGAACTTTCCGCAGGACTTTTTACATCATCAGTAGGCCGGTGCCCTTTTGTAAAGTCCATGGGGTTTTCTACCCCAAGACTTTTGGCAACTAAACTATTGAAGGCAATACGGTCGGCGTACTTTTTCTTTCCAAATGTTTGTACAGGGATATTATACTTCCGGCACCAGTTTAAGGCTGACATTTCGCCTTTATAGCCCAAGAAATTCATCAATTCTTTTAATTCTATCAAATTCTCCATTTTTGTTAATTTTAGCGTATTTTAAGATCCTTCCCAGGAAGCCCTGTATTTACAGGGCTTCCGGAGGGCCTTTGGCTATCCAAACTTCTATTTAATTCTTTATCGCGGCACTTACACGGGTGTATAATTAAAATGATCTAAACTCATAGGATAATTTTTTTTGTTACTTGTCTACAGTTTTGTTGGTTTTGTTTTCATTATTTTTATTTTTTTAAGATTACTTACTAATAAAATAGTATGAAGTACCGTTAACAATTTGTTTTGCATTAAACCAACGGATCTCAAACATTATTCCTTGAATAGGAATTTCACGAAACGGACCGCTTTTTGGGTGATAGTGATTAGGTTTAACCGCTTGAACCCAGAACACTGCATAAC
>JANYBY010000098.1 GCA_025360565.1 Bacteroidota bacterium | reverse complement strand
CCGCCATAAGCGCCATTATTACGAGAGCCCGAAGCCCTTTTTCGGAAAGTATTGTAAAAATCATCTAAAACCTCGTTCGTGTTTTCTTCCTCGGTTTTTGTTTTATCGATGGGGTAATTAAGATTTACGGTTTCAATATTTGAGTTTATTTCTTTTTTATTTCCGTTCACAAAAACAATGATCCATTGCTCATCTTCAAACTTGCCTTTTTGCGTTTTATAAATATATAACTTACCGCTTTGATATTTATTTTTTGCAGCCAGCTCTTTAATAAAAATTAAACTGTCTTTCGGTTTTTTATCTTTATCGTAATTGTAAATATTGGCCAACTGTTTTTGGCTGCTGATAACAGACTCATTTAAACTTTGCTGGGTTAAATATTTTTTATTGAATTTATCGGTTAATTTTTCTTTTACCAGTTCGCTGTAAAAAAACGCACGGGTGTATTTATTTTTGCAATAATAATCGAGCAAAGTATCATTCGTTACAATGTTTTGTTTCAATAAATTAATAAATACAGGCATGGCAATAGATTGGGCTTTAACTTTATTGAGTTTTACAAAAATCTGTTTTACTTTTTCATCTGTTTTATAAAATGGAGAAAGGATAATGGCGTAATTAACCAGTTCATGGCGGCTAATGGCATCAATGTTCCTTAAATAGGATGAATTTTTATAGCTGTTGTTATTTGAGAGTCCGTCCATATTTGCCTGGATGCTTTCCGCAAGGTCTTTGGCAGCTTTATCCATGCCATCATACTCATTTGCACCTTTTGCATTAGGGCTGTAGCGTTTAAGTGCCAAGTTGAGATCGGCCAGAATATTTTCTTTTTGTACCGTATAAGCCACCGAAGAAATAAGTCCTTTACTCACCATATTAGCCATTAGAGAATAAACCGATGCTTTATATTCGTCGTATTTTGTTAAGGTTAAAATGCCGGGGTAAAAATTTTTACAAAGCTCTAAAGAATCGTGCAAAAGATTAAACACATCAGATACAACGCCATCAGCGCCAACTAACGGCACCTCGCTCATTAACAAACTATAAAATGTATTGTACGAGTTTTGTGTTTTTAAATAGGCTAAACCCTTTAATAAACATAATTGTAAATAAAAACTATCGGTATATTGTTTGTATAATTTTTTATAAGGTTCAATAATTTTTTCGCTCTCAATACTGCCGCCATTCACAAACAATTGTGCCTTGCTGTCCTCATTTATTAAATTTAATTCTTTACCGTTGATATATTTTATAAAATCGTCGGCAAAAGCCTTTTGCATGCCAATAGAGTTTTGTAAGGAATTGTTGGCTTGTTTACGAATAAGTGTATCACTGCTAGAAAGGTCGCTTAACAATTTCCCAAATTTATTTTCAAGAATATTTTTTCCAATAACGGTATCTTTTAAAGTAAAGGATTCAAAAAAATCTTTTGCCCAGCTTTTTAAGCCAATGGCTGTATCATAAGGTACACATATCTCATACCTGATCCCGTTCTTTAAGAACATTTTTAATTCCAATGCTCTGCTGGTGGCGGTATCTTTTAAAGTAGTTTGAAAGGTATACAATCCGTCCTTATTGGAGATGCGGATCTTTGTAGGATTCATTGAATTATTATTTTTTATATTTTTTATCAATACATCTTCAATCTCTTTAATGGTGCGGTAATCATAATCGTTATACTTTTCGTAATTGATGCTGATGTACTCATTGCTTGAAGGAGAGTAATACGATTTTGAAGAGGATTTGTACTCGTAATCAAAATTCTTTTTCTCTTTTTCCTTTTCTTTTTTCCCTTTTACACTTTCGTATTCTTTGGCGTAAGTTTCGTTAAAGCGGCTCAGTGAATTTTCCGTCACTTCGTCTTTCGCCTTAAAATAAAAATCCTTATCCGTAATTTCTTTCACGGGATTAACGCATACAAAATCACTCAGTTTAAACGAATTAAAATAATCCTCTTTAAATTGTTCCGGGTCCACCGGACTTTCTTTTTTACTGATAAAATAAACCAGATAATAGTGAATGCCTTTAATAGTTAATTTACCGTAAAAACTGCCGCCTCCCTTGCTCTTACCATTAAATTTTATGCAGGGCAAACCGTTATTGGTGGTTAATTGTCTATTCAAAGATTCGGTGACATTGTAGTTTTTTAAAATGTTTTTAGCGAACAAATTAAGCTCAACCGTGTCCTCTTCCAAATAATCAAAATCGCTGTAAACAACATGTTTTACACCGTAAACTATTTTTTTTGCCTTTTCGTAAGCAAATACTTCTTCTACTAACCCTTTTACCGAGGAACCGCTGTTTTTTACATAGGTAAAATTAGCAGGGATTTTTACGCTAAACCCTTTTGTTTTTGGAGAGAACTCAACAATATTTTCGCTTTTGGTTTGAAACTGGATCGAGTTAAAAAACTGCTTTGCTTCTGCACCCGAAGCGTACTGCTGTTTTCCGCCAAGTTTAAACAAGATCATTTCCAGATCAGAAAAATAGATCTGATAATGCTGTTCATCGCCCCGACGAGTTTTATTGATCAGGTCAATTCCCTTTAAGCCCGTGTTGGAAGTAATTTCTTTTTTAGAAATTATTTTTCCGGGAATGTATTCAAACAACATGCTATCGATCTTTGCCATCATTTGTTGAGGGCTTGTTCCATATAAGGGTCCGAGATATTTCATTCTTACGATCGTGTAAAAACTGCCATTGATCATATCGGCATTAATAAAATATTTTACATTTTCAAGATTTACAATTTGCGATAATTTTCCGGGAACCGAAACTGCAAATAAAGAATCTGAAATGAATTGTTTTGTAAAAACGACCGGCTTTACCTGCACATCCATTTCATCACGCACCTGATCACTTTTTTTAGAGTTTTTTGGAGTAACCGGCTCCAAGGTGTATCCTTTTTTTCGCAACATTTCAATTACCCCATCATCTCCCGGAAGGTGCGCCGCACCTACCCCGCTAAATACAGAGCGATTTGCTTTTATAACCGAATCAATTGTATTTACAAAAAATATATTCCTGTCAACAATTAAATATTTTTGCGTATTTTTTGTACTGGTTAATTTACTTAAACTATCCAGCACATCCAGGTTCCCATCTCGGTAAGCATCTTCAATTTTTTGCGCACTCGAATAATAATCCTTGTACTTTCCGTAATCCTCTGCGGTTTCTTCATCAGGCAAGGCCGATAAACGCGCTTTTATTTCGGACTGTACAAAATCTTCGAGGCTGATCAATTGCTTATTTAATTTTGAAGCTGTTTGAAAAATAAAAAGATCTATATAAGTATTCTCTTCAAAATTTTCGCGGCTGCGGTTGTGGCGGTATAAAAGTCCGTTAATAATATCGGGATCGTAACTTAAAACACCTTGTAATAAACGTTTATCGGGAAAAGAAACATCAAATGAGGTTTTATAAAAATCGCGCCCATAGCTGTATGGGTTTGAGAACTGATTTAATTGTGCTAATTCCCCTGTCTTATCCATATTCTCAAGCCATTCGCCGGGATTGGTTTCCAGGCCTACCACATCAACACTTTTAAGCGCATCAAAAAATTGTTCCGATAAATGATAGGCCACACGGTTACTCACATGCATGGTGCCATATAAGTAAGAAGGCTTTTTTATCCCTTTACCTGTGATTTTCCATAGCAAAGTTGGGTATTTTTTTACAGCTTGTGGAAAAAGTAAAAAAGGTGAGAGTATTAATATGAGAAGCAGTTTTTTCATTGAACCATTTACGGTTTATTTATATACAATATAAACTTACTTATATTATTTTGGTTACAAAATTAATTTTTAGAGATTTTAGAAAAATTAGGGATTGGTTGAAACCATGAAGAAGAAGAAAAAAAAAAGCGGGTTAAAGTCCCTCTCCTTTGGAGAGGGATTTAGGGTGAGGCTTAATGAATCCCTGCCAGAGCCAGGTATTTTTCAGCATCTAAAGCGCCCATACAACCTGTGCCTGCCGCTGTTACAGCCTGTCGATACACTTTATCGGCGCAATCGCCAACGGCAAAAACACCCTCAAGAGTAGTTTTAGAAGTGCCATGCAATACTTTTATATAGCCCATATCATCCATTTCGATCTGGCTTTTAAAAATATCGGTATTTGGTTTATGGCCAATGGCTACAAAAAATCCTTTTACATCGAGAGTTCTTAGCTCCCCTGTTTGTTTATTTTTTACCACTACACCCTCAACAAGTTCTTTACCTAAAACATCTTCGGTTTCGGTGTGCCAAAGTATTTCAATATTAGCTGTGTTTTTTACACGGTGCTGCATGGCTTTACTGGCCTTCATCTCACCTCTTCTCACGATCATATATACCTTTTTACAAAGCTTTGCAAGGTAAGTAGCTTCTTCAGCCGCTGTATCGCCCGCACCAACAATGGCCACATCCTGTCCCTTAAAAAAGAAACCGTCGCAAACCGCGCAAGCACTTACGCCACCTGCATTCATTCTTAATCTGTTTTCGTTTACCAGGCCCAACCATTTTGCACTTGCACCGGTTGAAATAATAACGGTATCAGCAGTTATTTCAATAGTATCATCTACCCAAACTCTTTTTGGATTCGACTTTAAATCGGCTTTTGTAACCATGCCAAATCTAACTTGTGTACCAAATCGTTCCGCCTGCGATCTCAGATCATCCATCAACACAGGGCCTTTAATTCCTTTAGGATATCCCGGAAAATTATCTACCTCAGTAGTTTCGGTTAATTGGCCACCGGGCATTAATCCGGTATACATTACGGGTTTCATATCAGCTCTTGCCGCGTATATGGCAGCCGTGTAACCTGCAGGCCCTGATCCAATAATTAAACATGTAATATGCTCAGCGTTTGACATAAAAAATTATTATAATAATTCGCTAAATTAATGTTTGTAAATGAATAGCAAATATAAGTAATGCCTATTTTTTAACAATTTGTGAATTGTTTTTAAACCGGACATACATTTAATACCTTTGATAGGTTATGCAAACTTTTGACACCCAAAACTTTTCAATGATAATTCACCCCAATTGTCTTATTGAATTTAAGATCAAAAAGGGTGTTTCTTTTACAGCCAAAGATGTGTGGCTCTCGCGTGACCTTTCGGTAAAGCATATGCCAGGTAAAAAGTTTTACGTGCTTACCGAGGCTGAAGATGAATTTATGCCAACGCAAGATGCCCGCAGGGCCGGAGCATCTAAGGAATACGCCGAACACGTTGCGGCGCACGCTTTTTTTACCAAAAATATAACCTTAAAAATTATGGGCAACTTATTCATTAAAGTAAGCCGGCCATATGTAAAAACAAAATTTTTTGACGAACGCGAGCTTGCTCTGGAATGGTTGAATAAACAGATGCTTACTAACAAAAATTAATATGAGGAAGTTTTTATTTATTCTCACATTATTTATTTCTTCCTTTCTATTTTCTCAAGGTGCCGATTACAGCATTTTAAAGTCTATAAATGCAAGGGAAATGCCCGCTTGGGACAATACCATGAAAGGAGTTTCGTTCTCAGTTTATCCGGCAATGCCGGTTTCAGTAATTGGGATTTGGGCACACGGATATTTTAAAAAAGATAAAGAATTAATGCGGAGCGGTTATAAAAGCGCCATTTGCATTGGCTCAGCTTTGGCCATTTCAACCGGTCTAAAATATTTAGTAAATCGTACACGACCTTTTAACGAATATCCCGGCGATATTATTCAAAGAGATAATGTTGGCCTGGCTTCTTTTCCGAGCGGACACAGCGCTGCCGCCTTTGCAACAGCAACGGCCTTAAGTTTAAGTTACAAAAAATGGTATGTAACGGTGCCATCTTTTTTATACGCGGGCTTTGTGGGTTATTCGCGTATGCGTCTTGGCGTTCATTATCCAAGCGATGTTTTAGGAGGAGCAGTTATTGGCATTGGCACCGGTTTACTTACCTGGAAGATAGATAAGATGATGAGGAAGAGAAAGGAGACGGCTGTTCGGCTAGAGAATTGAGTAATGAGTATTGGGAATTGAGACTATTATTATTAACTATCCACTCTTTCAAGAAACTCCTCAATTGCCCCGTAAATAAAATTCAATTGCTTTTTGGTAATTATATAAGGGGGAATTAAATAAAAAATATTTCCGAGCGGACGTAAAATAATTCCTTTTTTTAAAAAGAAATCTGTGATTGTTTCCGCGGCATTGTTTAAATAATGAGAATGTTCTTTGGTATTTAATTCAAAAGCAATGATGGTGCCTTTTGATCTTACTCTCGCCCCATCTGTCGTCATCCCGACGAAGCCTGCCTGCCGGCGAGGCAGGGAGGGATCTGTTCTGTTGGAATAGATTCCTCGTTCCTCGGAATGACTGCATAACTTTTTCACAAAAGCAATGTGGCTCTTCTCTATCATTTTTATTTGTGCCTTTGTTTCTTTTTTCTCCAGCAGGTCAAGGCTTGCCAGCGCAGCGCTACAGGCAGTTGCATTGGCGGTATAACTGTGCCCGTGAAAAAAAGTTTTAGTTTTATCTTCGCTTAAAAAAGCATTGTAAATAAATTCAGCACAGCTCGTTACACCTAAAGGAAAATAACCTCCCGTTAATCCTTTGCTTAAACAAATTACATCGGGCTTATGTTTTAAATTATCACAGGCAAACATTTTTCCGGTACGGCCGAAACCGGTCATGACTTCGTCGGCAATGGTTATTATTTTATTTTGGTTGCAAATTAAAATTAATTCATCTAGGTACTTCGCCTCATACATTTTCATGCCCGCAGCGCCTTGCACCAAGGGCTCAAAAATAAAGCCGGCAACTTTATTCGTCTTTATTATTTCGGTGAGTTTATTTTTTACTTCTACAAAATTTTGTTTGGTTGGAATTGGAATATGTTTTACATCAAACAATAATTTTTCGAAAGCATTATTAAACACATTTCTTGCGCCCACACTCATTCCCCCAAATGTATCGCCATGATACCCATTTTCAAAAGCAATAAAGGTTGTTTTAGAAAGATCCTGATTGCTCCAATATTGCAAACTCATTTTTAAAGCCACTTCCACCGCGGTAGAGCCGTTATCGGAATAAAATATTTTGGATTGGTTTTTTGGTAAGTGCCCGAGCAACCGTTCAGCAAGCGTTACAGCCCATGGGTGAGTGAAATCAGAAAAAATAGAATGTTCTAATTCCGATAATTGTTGACTTACCTTTTTTGAAATATACGGATTGCAATGTCCATGCAAATTAACCCACCAGCTGGATATGGCATCGATGTATTTATTTCCCTTATCATCGTATAAATAAACACCCTTGCCTTTAATAATGTTAATAGGGTATTTAGCGTTTAACTGATGTGTAAACGGGTGCCAAACATATTTTTTATCCTTTTTTTGTATTGTCATTTTGTGTCTCGCTGAGAACGCAGTCACGATAGTCCGCCGCGGCGGATCGGGATCGCAGAGGAAAAAATAAATCTCTGCGCCACTGAGTGCTAATCTTTAATCAAACAAACTTAAATTATTTTTTACAACATAATTAAATTCTTTTTAATGAGGTTTCATCTTTATTTACAAATATACCCTCCCTAGGGTATAGTTTTTGGAATATTTAATCATGAACTTTGCGACTTAATCATAAAAACTAAAACATGAGATCTAAATTTACTTTGTTAAGCCTGGCGTTTGCCGCTACTATCAGCCTAAAAGCGCAGGTTGTTCTTAAAGATATTAATAGTGGCATTTCTCCATCAAATCCTTCAAGCTTTGCTGTTTTAAACAACAATCTATATTTTGCCGCAAACGATGGTGTTGCAGGAAAAGAATTATGGAAAAGTGATGGTACAACCGCGGGTACTGCATTATTGAAAGATTTAAATCCCGGAGCTGTTCATTCTATGAGTATGAATCCTCCGTTCTTAACTGTCTTAAACAACACTTTGTTTTTCAGCGCTTTTACTGCTACAAACGGGCAAGAACTTTGGAGCAGCGACGGAACAGCAGCCGGCACAACATTATTAAAGGACATTAATACAGGTACAGCCACGGCATTGCCATTATATCCTTATTTTAAAGCGATGAACGGCACTTTATTCTTTAACGCCGACGATGGCACAAATGGCAATGAATTATGGAAAACAGATGGTTCTGCAGCCGGAACTATTATGGTAAAAGATATTAATACCGGCACTCTGAGTTCATCTCCCGGTGAATTATATAATTTTAACGGCACGCTTTTATTTAACGCTATTACCCCTGCCTTGTCGGACGAGCTATGGAAAAGTGATGGTACTACCGGAGGAACTGTTCTTTTAAAAGACATTGCAACCGGTACTGTTGGCTCAGGAGCATACGGTTTTTTTAATTTTAATGGCACTGTATTTTTTTCAGCTGACAATGGTGTAAACGGAAGTGAATTATGGAAGACCGATGGCACAACCGGAGGAACCACCATGGTGAAGGACATAAACACAGGCGCAGCAAGTTCGGGACCAACAAGCTTCGTTGTGCTTAATAATGAATTGTTTTTTGTAGCCAGTGATGGCGTTAATGGTATAGAATTATGGAAAACCGATGGCACAGCCGGCGGAACTGTTTTAGTAAAAGACATTTTTGCAGGTTCCGGTAATGGCCAACCAAACGCCTTCGTAGTATATCACAACGCGTTAATATTTTCAGCGGCTGACGCTAATGGAAGGGAGTTATGGAAATCTGATGGAACAGCTGCCGGAACTATTCAGTTAAAGGATATCTACCCGGGCAGTAGCTCTTCTTATCCAGGTAGTTTCGCAGTACTTAACGATACATTGTTTTTTGGGGCCAACAATAATACAAACGGAATAGAATTATGGAGAACTGACGGAACAGTTGCCAACACGGTAATGCATGCAGATCTTTATGCCGGCGCTATTGGTGCTTATCCAAACAACCTGTTTGTAATGGGTAACGATCTTTACTTTGTTGCCACTGATATAACAGCCGGTAATGAATTATGGAAAAAGAAAAGCAACCCTTTTATAACAGGTATAAATACAACGACTTTGAACCGTGATTTGAAAGTTTACCCAAACCCAAGTACGGGCAAATTTAAGATCGAACAAGAAAACACCGGAACAATTAATACTAATGTATTTGATATGACCGGAAAAAAAATTCTTGAGAACCAAAGCTCAAATATGATCGACCTTAGCGCTTTTGGATCAGGCATTTATTTTATGCAGATTACAGCCAACACCGGTACTTACAGCGTAAAAGTGGTGGTAGAATAAATCACCTCCTAAAATAAAAAAGGCCGTTCTTTAAAGGTGCGGTCTTTTTTTTTTAGAACAATCCCAAATTAATTTTTTGACTTTGTGTAAGAACAGTTTCTTTATTTATCTCCATTATCTCCGGGATCTCGGCCAGTAAAGGAATCTCGGAGTAATTACAAATAGCCGCTTTTACCTGTTTATCAAAATTACCGTTTAAAATTATTCCTTTTATTTCAAATTCGTTTCTCAATAAATGATCTATACTCAATAAAGAATGATTGATGCATCCTAAATAATTTCTGCAAACTAAAATTACTTCGGCTTCAAATTCCCTTGCCAGATCAATCGCGTAAGTATTTTCGGTTAAAGGCACCATCATACCGCCGGCGCCCTCAATAATTAATGTATTATTGGTTTCGGGCAATACCAATTTTTCGGGTTTTATTTTTTCAAACTCCAGTTCTGCCGCCCAATGCGGAGAAACGGCTTCTTTAAAACAATAACTTTCTTTATGAATTACTGTTTTTGAATTTGTTATTAAGCCCGCCACCCTTTCTGTATCGGTGCCTTCATGGGTGCCGCATTGTATAGGTTTCCAATAATCTGCATGTAAAGCTTCAGTTAAAATTGAGGCGACAAATGTTTTGCCTACTCCTGTTCCTATTCCGGTTATAAAATAACGACTCATTCTTATTTACAATTTTATTATTTACAATTTATAATTGCTGATATTTTTGCTACAATCCATTCATCACACTTAATGACAGATCAATTTCTTCCTTCGTATTAAACGCGTGTAAACAAAAACGCACTCGTTCTGTTCCTTCTTTTACAGTTGGACTTTTAATTGCCTTCGCATAAATATTTTTTTGCGCAAGGAGTTTTTCTAACTCATCCGCGAGTTCATTTCTTCCTACCACGAAAGAATGAATAGCGCTTTGGCTTTTTATAAATTTAGTATTTGAATTTGTTTTTGAGTAAAAATATCCAATGTTCTCCTGCAGCATTTCCCTTTGATCTGTTTCTATCAATAATTTATACGCTGTTAAAATAGCATTTATGCTGTGATCCGGTAAAGCAGTCGTGTAAATAAAAGAACGTGAAAAATTAATCAAGTAATCTCTTAACGTTTCATTTCCAACAATTGCTGCACCATGACAACCCATTGCTTTGCCGTAAGTGTAAATTCTTGCGAAACAATCTTTTTCAATATCCAACGCGCTGCACAAACCCCTGCCGTTCTTTCCAAAAACACCAATGGCATGCGCTTCGTCAACAATTAAAAAAATATTTTTGCTTAATTTGCAAATATCTATAAGTTCTAATAATGGCGCGGTATCACCGTCCATTGAATACACGCTTTCCACAACTATATAAATACTATCGTATTCTTTTTTATGACGCGCAATTAATTCCGTTAACGATTTTACATTGTTGTGTTTAAATTTATAATGCTTCGCGTAACTCAAGCGAATACCATCGTATAAAGAAGCATGACTTAATTCATCAAAAAGGATCAGGTCATTTTTTTGCGGCACCGACGAAAGCAAACCTACATTGGCATCGTAACCGGAATTAAAAATAAGCGCGCTTTGGGCATGATGAAACAAGGCGATGTTTTTTTCTGCGTCTTCGATCGCTTCCGAATTTCCGGAAATCAACCTGGAACCTGTGGAACCGAAATTGGTCCGTGATTCGTCATTCGTACTTCGTAATTTTGCATTTAACAATCCAAGTTTCGAAAAACCTAAATAATCGTTGCTACAAAGATCTCAAAACCTTTGGGTAAGTTTTTTACAATTACTTTCC
>JANYBY010000096.1 GCA_025360565.1 Bacteroidota bacterium | reverse complement strand
GTAATTTCGCAAACGCCTATTACCGGTTCAAAAAAAATTCACGTTGATGGGAAGATCCACAATATTAAAGTGGCCATGCGCGAAATAACGTTGTCGCCCACTAAACACGCTAACGGACGCATTGAAGAAAATGCGCCGGTTACTGTTTACGATGCCAGCGGTGCTTACACGGATGAAACCATTAATATCGATATTAAAAAAGGTTTGCCACGCTTAAGGGAACAATGGATCTTAGACCGCAATGATGTTGACGAGCTATATGATGTGTCTTCGCAATATGGCAAGGAACGTTTTGATGATGTTTCACTGGATCATTTGCGTTTTGAACATATTAAAAAACCATTACGTGCAAAAAAAGATGCAAATGTAAGTCAGATGCACTACGCAAAAAAAGGCATCATCACCCCCGAAATGGAATACATTGCTATTCGCGAAAATCAGAAATTTGATACTTTAAAAACGCAATTGAACGGGCAATATCAAATGCTAACCCAGCAACATGCCGGAAATAGTTTTGGCGCTTTAACGCCTAAAAATTATATCACTCCTGAATTTGTAATGCAAGAAGTTGCTGCCGGAAGGGCCATTATTCCAAACAATATCAATCATCCGGAAAGTGAACCCATGATCATTGGCCGAAATTTTTTAGTAAAAATAAATGCCAACATTGGTAACAGTGCAGTTACATCAACGATAGAAGAAGAAGTTGAAAAAGCCGTATGGGCCTGCCGATGGGGCGCCGACACGATCATGGATCTTTCCACCGGAAAAAATATTCACGAAACTCGCGAGTGGATTTTAAGAAACTCTCCGGTGCCAATTGGAACCGTTCCAATTTACCAAGCATTAGAAAAAGTAAATGGTAAAGCCGAAGACCTCACCTGGGAAATTTTTAAAGACACCATTATTGAACAGGCCGAACAAGGAGTTGATTATTTTACCATTCACGCCGGCGTTCTTTTACGTTACATTCCGCTTACTGCAAAACGTATCACCGGTATTGTTTCGCGTGGTGGTTCTATTATGGCAAAGTGGTGCTTATCTCATCACAAAGAAAATTTCTTGTATACACATTTTGAAGAATTGTGTTTAATAATGAAACAATACGATGTAGCTTTTTCTTTGGGCGATGGTCTGCGTCCCGGTTGTATTGCCGATGCCAATGATGCCGCTCAATTTGGAGAATTAGAAACTTTGGGAGAACTTACAAAAATTGCCTGGAAACATGATATTCAAGTAATGATAGAAGGACCCGGACATGTGCCAATGCATTTGATAAAAGAAAATATGGAAAAACAATTGCAACACTGCGATGAGGCTCCGTTTTATACACTGGGTCCATTAACAACAGATATTGCCCCCGGTTACGATCACATAACTTCGGCCATTGGCGCTGCAATGATCGGTTGGTATGGAACTGCCATGTTATGTTACGTTACTCCAAAAGAACATTTAGGTTTACCAAATAAAAAAGATGTAAAAGACGGAGTGATCACATATAAATTAGCGGCGCATGCGGCCGACCTTGCAAAAGGCCATCCCGGCGCGCAGTACAGAGATAATGCATTAAGTAAAGCACGTTTTGAATTTAGATGGGAAGATCAATTTAATTTATCATTAGATCCGGATACCGCAAGAGAATATCACGACGAAACATTACCGGCAGATGGCGCTAAGGTGGCACACTTTTGTTCAATGTGCGGACCAAAATTCTGTTCAATGAAAATTACGCAAGAGGTGCGTGAATTTGCAGAAAAAGGAATGTTTGATATGAGCGAAGAATTTAAGACACAAGGTTCGGAAATTTATAAATAAATGACAAATCTTATCGTTATAACAAACGAAACCGATCCGGAGAACGAAACAACCCTTATGAATGAATTATTCAGTGAAGGTTTGGGTTTGCTGCATTTGCGAAAACCGAATTGGAGTTTGGTCCAGCAACAATTTTTTTTGGAAAGGATCGACCCGGCTTTTCTCAATAAAATTTCTGTTCATCAACACCACGAAACAATTTCTCAGTTTGGTTTAAAATATTTTCATGTATCCGAAAATTTGCGTAAAAAAAAATCAGCTTACGTGAGGGCTACCGCAACCCAAGACCTTAACTACTCGACCTCCTTTCACAATTACAGCGATCTGCAGCTTGAAAGTCATTTATGGGATTACTGCTTTTTAAGTCCTGTGTTTGACAGTATTTCGAAATCAGATTACAAAAGTCCGTTCGAAAAAGACTTTACAATTGAAAATGATCTGTACCAAAGGGTTTTTGCCTTAGGTGGCATAAATAAAAATAATTTTGAAAAAGTTTTTGAAAAAGGCTTTTACGGTGCTGCAGTTTTAGGTTCGATTTGGAGCGAACCAAAGAACGCGATTAAAAATTTTAAAGAGTTGAGCCGAAAAGTCATGCTGAGGAACGAAGCCTGCCTGACCGGTAGGCAGGCATCCGTTTTAGCGGACCAGATTCCTCCTTCGTCGGAATGACATTTAATTATTAAAATGCAAACAGAACGTCCATACGTATTAAGCATAGCGGGTTTCGATCCGTGTTCCGGTGCCGGAATTACCGCTGATATCAAGGCTTTTGAGCAATTGAAAGTTTACGGGCTTGGTGTTTGCACGGGATTAACTTTACAAACCGAAGATCAATTTATTTCTGTTCAATGGCGCGAATTAAAAGATGTAATAGAAGAAATAAAATTATTATTCAGGAAATATCCTATTAAAGCCGTTAAATTTGGAATTGTCCCTTCCTTTCATTTTTTAGATCAATTGGTAAGCGGGATAAAATCCAAACATCCGGATGTAAAGATCGTGATCGATCCAATTTGGAGATCAAGTACAGGTTTTGTTTTTAATGAGAGTGAAATTACTTTAGATAAAATATTTTTAGAAAAGATCACCCTGATAACACCGAACGTTCCCGAGCTTGAATTTATGAGCAAAGGAAAAAATAACGAAGAATTTATTCAGGAGTTCGTGAAGCATTCAAACCTGTTATTAAAAGGCGGACACAATAAAGAAAACATTGGGGTGGATACACTTTACCAAAAAAATTCTTCTGGAATAGTCTCCCTCTCCTTTGGAGAGGGACGGAAGGGTGAGGCTAAACATGGTTCGGGCTGTGTTTTGTCTGCCGCCATTACCGCACATCTCGCTCTGGGTAAGGATCTGGAAGAAGCCTGTTCATCGGCAAAAAATTATATTGATACATTTTTAAGTAGTAATAAAAGTTTATTAGGATATCATGCTGCATAAATTACAATACATATCGCAGGGTAAATTACCCGAAGATCATATCAAAAATATTCATAGCGTTTTAAACGCGGGTGTAAAATTTGTTCAGTTACGTTTAAAGGATGTTGACGAAAATATTTATTTTGAAATTGGGGAGATTGCTCGGGAATTATGCAACGAATACAAAGCACTATTGGTTATTAACGATAGTCCCACAATCGCCAAACGTTCAAAAGCCGACGCAGTGCATTTGGGATTAAACGATGCCTGTGTGGAAGTTGCCCGCAAAATTTTTACCGATAAAAAAATTATCGGCGGTACAGCCAATACTTACGAGCATGTAAAAGCCCGTTGCGCTGAAAACGTTGACTACATTGGTCTTGGGCCATTCCGTTTTACAAGCACAAAAGAAAAATTAAGTCCCGTTTTAGGAATTGAAGGTTATAAAAGTATTATTGACAAAATGAAAAAGGATAATTTAAAAACACCGATCTATGCCATCGGCGGAATTGAATTAAAGGATATTGAATCAATTATTAAAACAGGCGTTTACGGCATTGCTGTTTCAGGGCTCCTAACGCAAGCTGTGGACAAAAAACAATTAGTAACAGAAATAAATAAAATTTTACATCATGCTTAAAATAGCCGGAAAAGAATTTTCATCGCGCTTGTTTTTAGGAACAGGCAAATACGCCTCGAGCCAAGAAATGTATGAATCCATTTTAGCCTCGGGCACCAACATGGTAACAGTTGCCTTAAAACGAATTGACACGGACGCCCCAAGCGACTCCATGCTGGAAGCATTAAAAAGAGCGAATGTTTTTTTGTGGCCAAATACATCGGGTGCGCGCAACGCGAAAGAAGCGGTGTTTGCCGCGCAAATGGCACGCGAAGCGCTGGAAACAAATTGGGTGAAATTGGAAATTCATCCCGACCCGCGTTATTTAATGCCCGATCCCATAGAAACATTAAAGGCAACAGAAGAATTAGCAAAACTAGGCTTTGTTGTTCTTCCATACATTCATGCCGATCCTGTTTTATGTAAACGTCTGGAAGACGCGGGCACAGCGGCCGT
>JANYBY010000076.1 GCA_025360565.1 Bacteroidota bacterium | reverse complement strand
ATTCAACGATCATAGGTCATATTATAATGAAGTTGCCACTAATAGCACTGAACGACATTCCGCTTACAAATATAGATATTTGGACTTTTTGAAAATTATACGTATATTTGATAAAAATACACGTACAATGACAACTAAACTAACTTTGACAGTTGAAAAGACGGTTATTGAAAAGGCTAAATCCTATGCAAAACGGACTGGCAGAAGCCTTTCTGAACTTATCGAAAAATATCTTGAAAGCATAACCAACGACGAAAAAAACGACAATCAGCTTTCTCCCAAACTAAAAAAAATAGTAGGTGCTGTTAAACTTCCTAAAAACTTTGACGAAGAAAAGGAATTAAGAACATACCTTGAAAAGAAACATTTATGAAAAAAGTATTTGTTGACACTAATATTTTAGTTGATCTAATTGCAGACAGAAGACCTTTTAGCAAGTTCGCTATACAAATATTTTCTAAAGCTGAAGAACGAAAAATAAAGCTCTATACTTCCTCTCACTCAATTGCAACGACTCACTATTTACTAAAAAAATATATCGACGAAAAAGAGTTGCGAGACGTTTTGCATAGTGTTTTAGATTATTTAAACATAGTTGCTATCAACCTAGACATTATAAAAAAAGGACTTAAATCTAAACATAAGGACTTTGAGGACGCCCTTCAAATAATTAGCGCATATTCGATTGACATGTTGGACTGTATTGTGACTAGGAATACGAAAGATTTTAAAGGTTCTGAAATTCCTGTTCTAACTCCGGACGAATTAATCAAGTACATATAAGTTATTCTTTGTGTGCGCTACAAGTGATAACAATACCTTCAAAAAAATTAAGCAATTTGAAAGATAAAATACCCTACTTCCCCCGCATCCTTTTCACCAAATGATCAACAGAAATTTTTCCGCTGCCGAAACAGATCAAAACGATCAGCATCAGCATAAAGTATAAAGGAATTTCAAAACCATTCTCGCTAGCGGCGTAACCATTTACCCAATGCACAGTTTTAATGGCAACAATCATGGTAATAATTAAGGGAACAGAAATTAAACGGGTTCCAAATCCCAGCAACAATAAAAATACACCGGCCATTTCTGTACTTGCGGCCAAATACGCGTTTAATTTTGGTAAAGGTAAGCCCATGCCCCCAAACCATTCCGCCACCGAATTAATATCGGCCCATTTACTTTTTGCGGGTTCCCAAAAGCCATAAGCCAACATTAAACGTAAAAACAATAAGGCAACATCCTGCCCTTTGTTTGTAATGTTTTCGAATTTTGTAAAAAGATTTTTCATGATTGGTGTTTTTTCCCCAAAACTCCCTTCGAAAGTCAGGGGTACTAAGACCCGAAGATACAAAAAGCTTGGTGAAACTTAGTGGCTTGGTGTCTTTGTGGCCAAATTAATTATTCCGCTAAAAAACCCACAATAAAATTTCGGTTTTTAAGGTCGTTCATAAACTCAATCGAACGATCCTTTAATAATTTAATATCGTTTATTTGAAACAAAGAGTTTGCTTCAACCAAAATATCTTTTAACAGCACACCGTTCTTTATGTTCTCTAAAATATAAGTATAGAACATTGACAGATCTACAAACTGAACATTGCCGCTTTCTTTTTCGCGATAGATCAATAAAAAATAATCTCCCTTTTTGGCCGTGAGCTCCTCACTTGGCGCTGTGGTGTGCACCGGGTACATTAATTGAATTAATTTATGTTCCGGATTCATCGCGATCTTATCATTAACCCAATCTCCGTTTTCGGTAAATTTCGGATACTCGATGTCTTCCATTGTATGTACTTCCAATTCGAGCCATTCAAAATGTAACAAATCGTTTAAAAAAGGGATGTTTAATTTTTCACCAATATTTTTTTCAATGCAATATCCGTAAAACTCTAAAGGCATTCGCCACACTTGCGTGGTTTGGCACTTATGCTCTTTAAAATATTCGGTTACCAGTTCTTCCCAAACATCTTTATTCAAATAACTAAATGTAATGGGATAAGCAGTTTCAATTATATCGCTTGCAATATTAAAACACAAACGGCGGTATTGGTATAAATTATCTTTATTAATATCTATCAGGTCATCGGGCGTAACGCCATCACGGCAATAATTTGCCAGTTTAGATTGCTGTAAATATGTTTCGTTATTAAGCGTGTGCATGTTGTGTTTGCCATTTTTTAGCGATGATAGAATCCAGTCTGTTTATTTCTCCTTGTAATTCATCAAACTCCGGAATATTAAAATCTCTTTCCAATAATACAGGTACAGGTTTTACCAAACCAATGGCGTACTCAAATAATTCAAACACAGGGTCAATAATAGCCTGGCCGTGTGTGTCAATTATTAAAGTTTCCGAAACCTGTTCGTGACCGGCCATGTGAATGTAGGCCACTTTATCTAAAGGCAATTCTTTTAAAAATTGTTTAGCATCGTACTTGTGGTTAAACGAATTTACGTAAACATTATTTACATCCAGCAACATATTACATCCCGACTCGTTAACAATAGCCGAAATAAATTCCGACTCTTTCATTTGCGCCGCCACCGGTGTGTAGTACGAAACATTTTCTAATACAATCGGCATTTCTAAAATATCTTGAACTTGCTTAATGCGCTGCACAATATGTTTTACCGCGTCTTTTCTAAATGGAATTGGCAACAGATCGTACAAATGTGCGTTATCGCATTTTGAATAACTTAAATGCTCTGAATAAACTTTAACCTTGTATTGTTTTAAGAATTTTTTTACCTGCTTTACAAAATCAACATCCAATTCATCCGGACTCCCGATAGAAAGTGAAAGTCCGTGACAAGTAACCGGAAATTTTTCGGCCGCTTTATCCAATTGTTTTTTCCAATATCCGCCCATGCCTATCCAGTTTTCGGGAGCAAGTTCAATAAACGATGGTTTTAAGATATTGCTGTCGATGAGCTCTTCGGCAAAATCTTTTCTAAAACCTAAACCTGTATATTTATTGGCGTTCATTGATCAGATATTAGTCGGGCAATTATTGAGGTAGGAAACCTTAGACATTTATAAACCTGATATATCAAGGCGGACAAAAAAAATTTAACCGGAGTTTACATACGTAAATGTCCCGATAGCTATCGGGATCAAATTTTTTGGTCCAACGCAGAGAGATCAGGTTTATATATGTCTTAAAAAAATTTGCCCTTCTATTTGAAGGGCAAATTTTATAAATTTATTTTGGAGTTTCAGTTTTTTTCTTCTCTCCGCATTTGCCTTCTCCGCATTTGCCATCTTTAGCTTTTTTCTCGCCGCATTTGCCGTCTTTAGCTTTTTTCTCGCCGCATTTAGCATCTTTGGTTTTAGTGTCTTTAGCTTTAGCATCTTTAGTTTCTGCTTTTTTCTCGCCGCAAGTTGCTTCGATACTTTTAACTAATGAAGAACGAACTTCACCTGCAGTTCCTAAAGTGTTATAGTCTAATAAACTGTTTGTAGCTTTTACAGCCGACACGCTTAATAAAGCACTTGCAATCATTGCGCAAGTTACTAATGTTGATTTTTTTTCCATTTTGTTTGTTTGTTTTTAAGTTATGTCTAATGTACGAACTGAAACAGAAAACCTTTCACGAAAATGTTAGTTTTTCGTTAACTTTTCTGTAATTAATTGATTTATAGCAAGTTTCCTTTTCGGAGATAATTGAAGCGTTGATTTGTTAAAAGTTGCCTTAATAAGGGTGTCTATTTGGATAATTTGTTTTACAAATCGCCTGCAATATTTACATGTTACCAAATGAAATTTATACAAGACTTTTTCCGAAACGCTCAGCTTTTCAAAATCGGCTTTTGTTTTGAGATAAGACGCATCCTTACACCCAAATTTATACCATTTATATGTATGTGCAGCAATTTCTTCCATTACAATTTTAACCAGTTTTTTTCAAGGCATTCCCTTATTTGTAGTTTTGCCCTATGCATTATTACCCAAAAGTTTGACGAGCTTAAACTAAATTCCTTACAAACCAGAGCCGAATCTTTTTCATCCAGCAAACTCATTTTAAAAATTCCTTGCCACTTTTCAGGTATTTTACTCATACATTTTTCCAAAACACCGTAAAACTCCTTGGTTTCAATTTGCGCTTCGGTGTTGGTTCCCCAGTCCTTTGGCGATGTTTCCTTTTGCCAATGCCCCATTTTTTGTTTATCAAAAAAGTAATCATAGGATGGCGCTTCATCTGAACTTATTTGCAAAGGCGATTCGTTTCTTGTGGATGCCTTTTTATAATGATCTATTATTTTATTTTTTAAAATACTTACCAGCCAGGTTTTTTCAGAGGCCAAAGCTTTGTAGGTGCTTTGCGCATTAATGCCCGCCAAAAAAGTATCCTGCACAAGGTCTTCGGCCAGCGCCTGATTATTTACCCTATAATATGCGTAATTATACAGGTAATCCGAATAATTATCTACCCAGTTCTTTGGGTCAAGCACGTAATTTAATTCTTTGTTTTGCAAGGTCATAAAGTTATAATTTATAAAGAGTTAAAACAAAGCTTTTAAATTGTGTCTTTCTTTTTGGGCGTGCCCCAGCTTCCCTTTCATTTTGTATTGCTGGGTCGCGCTTTTCGCTGCAAGTCCTCGCCGCGCAAAGAGGCAGGCGCGGCTCCGGGCTTTCCGCTGCAATCGCTCACGCGGAACATGGTAATATTCCCGGAATTGTTCCGTTTAACCCTGACAGGGTTTGTCACATTTTTTCACGAGAAAACCCTGTCAGGGTTTACCTACAAAAAAAGAGCTCAAACACGCCGCTCCATCCCTGGCGCGGCATTTGCCTGCGTTTCATCCAACTATTCCCTTAAAAAACTTTGTATAATACCGGTTTACTCGGGCTTGCATCATTTTCAAAAGGGGCTATCTGTAAATTTAAAATGTATGTTCCGTCGTAAATTTCGTTGGGCACATAAATTAATTCGGTAATTGTTTTTTGCAGCAATGTGTTTTCGGGATATTGCCAAAACGCGTGGTGCGCTTCCAGCTTTCCATCATCATTTTCCTTATCAATGCTGGGCATATCAATTAAAAGATGCTCCACGCCTATTTCATTTAAATACAGTATGGCCTCTTTTGTAACAAAAGGGGGATTGGTATGACTGTACTGATGATGTAATTTATTAAGGCCGTTGCTCAAAGTCCTTATTACCAAGGCTTCCGGGGCTATTACATCTTTTAAATGGTCTTCCAATATTTTTTTTGTGATCACATGGTCACCGTTTTCAAGCTCTTGGGGCAACACGGTAATTAATTCGGCAACAAATAAAAAACGATGCAGATTTTTATTGATGGTATAAAATTCTTTGCTAATGTGCCCTACACATTCGGTATGTGTGCCATTGCCATGTGGGTTAAATGTTATGTTTCTAAAATTTACACTTCCGCCTTTATTTACATCGCCCACCCATGAACCGTTAACCACGGGTTCTAATTTCATAGGTTCAACATACCATGCGCTTACACACTCTTTTTTGTCGGTTAACGGAATGGAAATATCAAGGGGTTTAAAAAAATCCACCTTAAATTCTTTTCCCCTATGAAAAATAGTTGCTATCATTGGGTCAAACAGCTACTGTTGCTTTAATGTGAGGATGTGGGTTGTAATTTTCAATAACAAAGTCTTCGAATTTAAAATCGAAAATATTTTTTACCTCAGTGTTTATTTTTAAAGTAGGTAGCGGCTTAAAATCTCTTGATAATTGCAGCCTTGTTTGCTCCAGGTGATTTGAATATAAATGCGCATCGCCAAGGGTGTGAATAAATTCGCCGGGCTTTAAATTACAAACCTGCGCCACCATATATGTAAGTAAAGCGTAAGATGCAATGTTAAAAGGCACGCCTAAAAAAATATCGGCACTCCTCTGATAAAGCTGGCAACTCAATTTACCATCGGCTACATAAAACTGAAAAAACGCGTGGCATGGCGGTAATTTCATATTAGGAATATCCGCTACATTCCATGCGCTTACAATTAATCTTCTGGAGTCCGGATTTTTTTTGATCATCTCAATTACCTGTGTAATTTGATCTATATGCCCGCCCGATGGGGTTGGCCAACTGCGCCATTGATAACCGTAAACAGGCCCTAAGTTTCCTTTTTCATCTGCCCATTCATCCCAAATTGTAACGCCGTTATCTTTCAGATATTTAATATTTGTTTCGCCTTTTAAAAACCAAAGCAATTCGTGAATAATACTTTTGGTATGCACTTTTTTTGTAGTGAGCAATGGGAAACCTTTTTCAAGATCAAAGCGCATTTGATATCCAAAAACACTTATGGTTCCCGTTCCCGTTCGGTCGGTTTTTTTTGTTCCCGATTCCAGAACATGCCGCATTAGATCGTGGTACTGTTTCATTTGAGGCACTAAATGTAAAAAATAAAAATCCCCTCTTAGATGAACTAAGAGGGGATTTATTAAAAGTTTTAAAAGATTATTTTAGTAAGCTTACATGGCCAACGTATTCTTTTTTGCCTTCGCCGTTAGCACCCATTGCTTTAATTTTGAAAACATATATTCCATTGTCTACGTACAAGCCTTTAACAGTGCCATCCCAGCCTTTCATAACATCTTTAGTGCTGTAGATCAAAGTACCCCAACGATCGTAGATCTCCATTGTGAAACCTTCAGTTTTAAGGCCAATGCCTTTTACATTGAAGA
>JANYBY010000071.1 GCA_025360565.1 Bacteroidota bacterium | reverse complement strand
GAAATAATTTTTGCCTGCTTGATCAGAATATGCATTTGCTTTTATTTTAGAAATCTTAATAAAGTTATCTCAATTATTATAAACCCAAGGGCTAAAATTATAAATATTTTCCACAATTTTTTACCCTGAGCGCCCTCGGCTATTTGTTTTGCAATATCCTGCTGCGCATTTTCTATCATTTTAAAGTTTTTTAAGCCTTTATCGCTTATCCATTTTGTTATTTCATCGGGAGTATAACAGGTAAGGTCGGATTCTTTTCTTGAATAATTAAAAGCCAATGGCAATACCGGCAAATTATTTTTGTTTACCTCGTAAAAGCCCGGAAGCGCAATTTGCGAATGCGTATACAAAAGCAAACTGTTATCAACCGTTAACAATTCGGGAATAATATCAAGCTTATTATTTATTTCTTTAACATGAGGTGGCTGCTCGCTTAAGTTGCCTTCGTTTTTTATAGTAAGAATGTTATTCGCGTTTACCTCATAAAATAACTGACCAGATCTTATACTGTTAAAACATACGCGGTAAATAGTTGGCACAAACAGCGCGTGTTTTGAAAAATTAGTGCAGTTTTGATTGAAGGGTGCGGTGAACAAATAAAGCGACCCACTATTAAATTTATTTTCGCCCAATAAAATATCGGCATTTTGCAAAAGCAGCAGAGCCTCAAAATTGCTTTTGGTATTTTGAACCAATTTATAATGTTTATTTACAACCGGTAAATTTAAGCGGTCTTCAATTTTTTCGAATACTCCGGTGTAAAATTTATTTCCTGTTTCTATTTTATCGGTTTTAACGGCGTTGGTATCAAGACCTTTAAGGGCGGGCAATTGAAAGGATGATAAAAAACTGTTGTAGGAATTCAGTTCCGCTTTTTGTGCGGGCACTATCAATAAACTTCCGCCCCTGCTTACAAATTTTGATAGCTCAGAAAGTAAGCCTGAACTTATTTCGTTTAGTTGATTTAAAACTATTACATCGCTGCTTTTAAATTTACTGTAATCAATAGCCTGTTCGTTGAACGAAACTAAATTGAATAAACTATCGCCCTTAAATAAAGCTTCAAAGGCGTTGCTCTCTTTAAGATCTTTGCCATTAATTAAACTTACACTTATATTTATTTTTGAATTGAAGGCAAAGAACAATTCATCGTCAAACGTAATGGGATAATCTTCAATTTTTACGGAACCGTAATTAAAACCGCTTTGTTTGCATTCAAAGGAGAACTGAATTTCTTTTTTCGAGAACGGATCGATAGAATAGGAAGCTAATGCCAATTGTTGTTTGTTTAAGAACAGTTTGGCCGAGCCCGCATTAACCGCGTTGCTGCCCTTGTTCACAATGATCCCGTGCAGTTTTTGAATAAATCCCTTTTGTTGCAAAGGTGTTTCAAACCAACAGGTATCAATGTATACATTGTTTACACGATTACCTATCAACGGTATCAAGGTTGAGCTTATACTCGTATCGTTTTTAATTTTTTCAACATCAAACGTTGATCTTTGAGCATCGGTTAAACTGTAAATTTTTTTATTTTGTAATTTAGAGCTGTTTAAGAATTCGTTTTGCCTTTTTAATACATCCGAAAAAACTTTTACAGCCGAAGAGATCTTTAATTCATCAATTTTATTCAGCACATCTTCTTTGCTGTAAAAGCGCTGGTGTTTGCCTTCAAAATCATTTGTAATTATTTGAAATTTATCGGCACCGCTAAATGCCTTCACAATTTCTTTCGCGGTTAATTTGGCAATATCCATCAGCGGACCCTGCTTCTGCACATTTTCCATGCTGAAAGAATTATCCACATAAATACTCACCGCGTTTGCACCGGGATATGTTTGTACCGCGGTTTTATCAAAAATTAAAGGTTGCGCAAAGGCAAACACTAAACAAGCGAGGGTAAGGCAGCGGGTAATGAGAATGAGGATCTCCTTTAAACGCGATTTGGATTTACTTTCGTGCTGAAGCTCTTTTAAGAACTTAACATTTGTAAAATAAACTTTTTTATAACGCCTGAAATTAAAAAGATGTATGATGACCGGAATACTTATTGCTAACAAAGCCCACAAAAACGCGGGATATACAAACGTCATAGGCACTAAAGTTAAATGTTTAAGCCCTTAAAAACAAATTGATTATAATAGAATTATTTTGTACATTTACGAATAAGTCTTTAACATGTACTCAGCCCTTAGCTCTATAGGAAAAAACCTCATTTTATTGGGAATCGTAGTTTTATCTGCCGTTAATTTATTTTATGGCTGGTTCGATCCCAAAGACCTTATAGCCATACAAAGTTTTGCGGGTTTAGCCTTCATTTTTTTAAGCTGTTACGAATTTTTAAACGCACAGTACAAAGCCCTTTTGCCAGTACAGCGTTATACCTATGCCACCAACGCTTATTATATGTTCAGGGCGCTCAAGATCGGGTTATTTTTATCCTTCGCTGTAATGCTATGTTTTTCGGATTCAAAAATAAAATACATTTATCCAATTTGTCTTATTATTGCTTTAACCGAGGGCGCTGTGCTTTTTTTAAAATATAAGCGCGGACTTTGTTTTGTGAGCATTTACGCCAATTACCTTTTATTTTCGCAAAAGAAACTAAGTAAGCTTTTTGCTTCCGAGATCGAGTCGGTTGAGTTCAGACATGATATTTTTTACTTTATAAAAAAGAACAAAAAAGCCGAAGAGATCAGAATTTTGCACATTGACAACAAAGAAGCTTTTGTAGGTGCGATGAAAGAATGGTTAAAGCGCAATAAGATCAATGTCAGCGAAGAATCGGAAGCCAAATTGAACAGCGTGATCATTTACACCGGGCAGGATATACGCCGCGGAAGCCTTTAACCACAAACCATAGAGATAACATAGGATTTAAACCCTATCTTGTTAACAAGTAGTCCCCTAATTCATTCGTATACCCCACTCATTTGCGCTTTTAGGATTTGTTATTTCCCTTATTTGTCCTTATCTTTGAATATATAAAAGTATAACATGAAAAAAAGTATTTATACAATAACAGGAGTAGTTGCAATTGCAACACTTGTTTTATTTGCCTGTAAGAAAAAGCAAGACGATACCATTCATCCTACATATAAGGAAGATGCTACCGGAACGGCTTCAAACCCACAGCCAAATAATGTAACTGTTACCGGAACTTCTACTGTTACTAACCCTGCAACCGAAAACTCAGCAATTGCGGTTGGCGGCGGTGGATGGAGCAACGTAAGCTGTGCTTCAACCAATAGTTTATTTTTAAAGAGTGTAAATGGTGACACCGAAGTGACAATTAATTTTGCGCTTCCAATTGCTGTTGGTAATGCTACCTACAATGTAGCTTCAAGCCCAGGCGTAGGAGCAGTTTCTATCATTGTAACCAAAGCCCCAAATCAGCCTTCAGGTGCAATTTGGTATGGCAGATCAGGTCTTATTTCGGTTACCGGTTATAGTATTACCGGTCCACCAATTGGTTTTTACGCCAGTGCTGTAATTACAGGTACAGGTGTATCATGTGTTCAATCAACATTTAATTTCCCTCAGGTTACTTTAACCGGTGTTTTAGGTTGTAATTAATTACACTAACATATTTTAGAAAAAAGCTCCCAATGGGAGCTTTTTTTTTGCCACGAATTACACTAATTAGTCGTCCCTCAAAAAGTATTTTTTTTTATTATTTGGGCGCCTCCGCCTGCATCAAAAAATTCGGCGGGCAGGCGGGCGGGCTGCTACGGGCTCCGCTTCGCTCCGGCTT
>JANYBY010000065.1 GCA_025360565.1 Bacteroidota bacterium | reverse complement strand
TGTTACTGTAATTACCGGCGCCGGATTAACATTTACGGCTATGGTAACCGAAGATGGACAGCCAACCGTAGCGCTGCAGGCCACCGAATATGTAGTTGTAAATAGCGGAGAAACATTTATGCTTGGCGTTGTGGCGCCGGTACTCCATGTATAATTATTCGCGCTTATGGCGTTTAATGTAGTTGTAGTACCCGGACAGCCCGGCGCATTTAGGGCGCTTACATAAATTCCGGCAGCGTAACCAAACCATTTTCCGGCACCATCGCTCAGAAAAAAGAAATTGTTGCAATAGGCAAGTCCGAATGCGGTTGGAGCAGGGGAGGATGCGGGAAATTGAATGGTTGAAATATAAGCTCCCGTAGTATAATCAATATTATAAGCTCTTTTGTTTATGTAATCGTAAATGGCATATTCCGCCCCGGGTTTGCCGGTGTAAAAACCGTTAAAGCTCGAAATGTTTCCCAATCCCACAGGTAAACCTGTAATTGAAACAGAGGACATTAATAAGCCCGTTGCTCTGTTGTATTTGTAAATGCTGCCGTTGTAATAATAAATAACCTGATTAAGTGTACTGTTCAAACTTCCGCACGACTGAATATCGGGCTGTGAATTAGTGGCGATAATTGAACCGCCGCCGCTAGCATAACCGTTGCCGCCCACAAGTGTAACCGAAAATATTCCTGTAGCACTGCAGCCGTTAGATTCTAAAATATTGGTATTATTGTTCCACCACAAACCCCTGAAATCATTGTTAGCCGTAACATTGGCCAATGGCGCACCTCCCGAAATTGAATAAGTTGTAACGGGCATATTGGTAACACCGCCACCGCCAACTGTATAATATATTTTTTTAATGGGATTAAACGCAACAAAAACCTGAGTGCCGGGGGCACCCGTAAGCGTAAGAACCGGAACGGCAGAGCATGTTTGTGCAATAAGGTAAATGTTACCGAAGAAAAAAAAGGCCAAACCTAATGTCAAGATCCTTTTCATTAAAATTAATTGATCGTTATTTATCTATACAAGAATTGCACCAATAATATTACTATTAAAATTAACATATTTTCGATAGAAATCATAATTTTTTAGACTAGGAGCGGTTAATTGCATGAATTGTTGATAACTCGCCGGGTTCTTACCCGACCTGCAATCTTTAGGCACACAGTTTCCCTACTCATAGAGGAGGATACTGGCTGAGCTTACGCGCTTTGCTTCTATTTTTTAGCGTCTGCCAAAAACTGGGCTAAACCTGAATCGGTTAACGGATGTTTTAACAAAGAGGTTATCACGTTTAACGGACAAGTAACCACATCGGCACCAATTTTTGCACAGTCAATAATATGCATTGGGTGGCGCACGCTTGCCGCTAATATTTGTGTTTCGAAACCAAAATTATCGTAGATCAAGCGAATATCTTCAATTAAATTTAATCCGTCTGTACTCACATCATCTAATCTTCCTATAAATGGCGAAACATAGGTTGCGCCTGCTTTCGCAGCTAGCAAGGCTTGCCCTGCGCTAAACACCAAAGTGCAATTTGTTTTAATTCCTTTTTCTGTAAAATATTTTATGGCTTTAACACCCTCTTTTATCATGGGTACTTTTACAACAATTTGCGGATGCAATTTTGCAAGGGCCTCGCCTTCTTTTACTATTCCGTCAAAATCGGTCGCAATTACTTCGGCACTTACATCGCCTGTAACAATTTTACAAATATCAACATAGTGTTTTAAAATATTTTCCTGACCCTTAATGCCTTCTTTAGCCATTAAACTTGGGTTGGTGGTAACGCCATCCAATACTCCCAGATCCTGCGCCTCTTTTATTTGTGCTAAGTTGGCTGTATCAATAAAAAATTTCATATGTAAATTATTTGAACCGTGAAGATAAAGGATTGATGGAAACTTTGGTAGCAATTGTTTTCAACATGTTTGCCACTAAAGAACTTAGCCACGAATTACACTAAAATCACTAAACCGTGTGTGTTAGTTAATAATTATATTAAACATTAGTAATGGTTAATGATTCGCTCAGATTAGTATAATTAGTCGACCATCAAAAACTCTTAAGAAACTGTTTCTGAGGAGATTTAATAAGAATCTGTCTGTTTTATTCTGCCGTAAATTTTTCAAGCCGTAATAAAAACCGGCATTTTTTTACGAAAACTCAGGCGTAATGCTGC
>JANYBY010000058.1 GCA_025360565.1 Bacteroidota bacterium | reverse complement strand
CAAACAAATGCTTTGGTTACAAAATATTATTTTGTAATTTTCACATCAATTGTAAAAATGGAAAGGTTCACCGGATTAATAGGTATTGTATTCATTTTAGGCATTGCCTTTTTAATGTCAAACAACCGTAAGGCAATTAATTTACGTTTGGTTTTTAGCGGTATTGCATTGCAAATTCTTGTAGCGGTTTTAGTTTTAAAAGTGCCTTTCATCACACACTTTTTTGAAATACTTGGCCGCGGTATGTCAAAAATAGAACAGTTTGCAACGCAAGGCGCATCTTTTGTTTATGGCGGAATTATGGTTGATACGCACGATGGCCATTCAGCCGGTTTTGGCATGAAACATACGTTTGTTTTCGCCTTTACCGTTACGGCCACCATTATTTTAGTATGCGTTTTGGTAGCAGCTTTATATCAACTCGGCATCATGCAACGAATTGTTGCTGTAATTGCCAAGGCCATGAATTTTATTATGCGGGTGAGCGGGGCAGAGGCTCTCAGCAATATTGCCAGCGCTTTTGTAGGACAGGTTGAGGCGCAGGTGATGATCCGTCCTTATATTCCGAGCATGACAAAAAGCGAATTACTCTCCTCAATGGCGGGCAGCATGGCCTGTATTGCCGGTGGTATTTTAATTGTGTATGTAAATATGGGTGCACGGGCTGAATATTTATTGGCAGCAAGTTTAATGGCAGCGCCGGGAGCTTTGGTCATTTCAAAAATAATTTTTCCCGAAACCGAAGAACCTGTAACAAAAGGAAAAGTAAAACTCGAAGTAAAAAAGGAACACACCAATTTGATAGACGCTATCTCACATGGCGCGGCCGACGGAATGAAAATTGCTATAAATGTAGTGGCCATGTTAATTGGTTTTATTGGGTTGATAGCTTTGATAAATTACGGATTGGGAAAAATTCATTTTGCTTACATGAGCGATGGGGTTTTAACTGCCACGCCCACATTATCATTAGATTATTTATTCGGAAAATTATTTACACCAATGGCATGGGCCATGGGCGTGCCAAACGGAGATGTGCAGCAAGTGGCCACTTTAATGGGACAAAAAATAAGCATTAACGAGTTTGTTGCTTTTGATACCATGACACATCATTTGGCAAAACCTTTAAGTGATAAAGGATTAATAATTGCCAGTTTTGCCATTTGTGGTTTTGCAAATTTTAGTTCTGTTGGCATGCAAATTGGCGGTATTGGCGCACTTGCTCCAGAACGGCGGGCAGATCTTGCCAGGCTTGGATTGCGCGCGCTTGTGAGCGGAACATTGGCGAGTTATATGTCGGCTACCATTGCGGGGATGTTGGTTTAAAGTTTTGAATTTCCGCGAATAAATTTCAAATTCCTCTTCAGCCCCTTATATTTTGTGCGTTTTACCGCGCTGTGTTTAAAAATTACATTAAAGGTTTCTTCCGTTATATCATTCCATTCAGCTTCCGAAAAATTAAGCAGGCCATTATTATTTGTAAAAAGCGGTTCCGAATTTATTTTGCTGAAACTGTTCCACGGACAAACATCCTGGCAAATATCGCAACCAAAAGCCCAGCCGGCCATTTTATTTTTAAATTCAGTAGCAATCTCTTCTTTTAATTCGATGGTTAAATAACTAATGCATTTGCTTCCGTCAACCACATAAGGCTCCACAATAGCCTGCGTTGGGCAAGCGTCAATGCATTTGGTGCAGGTACCGCAATAATCTTTAATGGGTCCATCGTATTCCAGTTCCACATCAATTATTAACTCGGCAATAAAAAAAAACGAACCGCTTTCCTTATTAATTAAGTTCGAATTTTTCCCTATCCAGCCCAAACCACTTTTTGCCGCCCACACTTTATCCATAACCGGTGCACTGTCAACAAAGGCACGGCCGTTAATGTTTCCTATTTTTTGTTTTAAAATTAAAAGAAAAGCATTTAATTTTTCTTTTATCACCTCATGATAATCTTGTCCGTATGCGTATTTAGAGATCTTGGGAGCATTTTGGTTTTGTGTTTGTTCGGGATAATAATTGTATAAAAGAGAAATAACCGATCTTGAATCGGGCACCAGTAAACGCGGATCTAATCGCTTATCAAAATAATTTTCCATGTACTGCATTTGTCCGTGTTTTTTTTCGGTGAGCCATTTTTCCAAGCGAGGGGCTTCCTCATTTAAAAAATCGGCTTTGCTTATGCCACAAAAATCAAAGCCAAGAAGTTTAGCTTCTTGTTTAATGATCATGGTATTTTTTTTAACGTTTGGCAACACAAAGTAAAAGTAATAAAAACAACCGTGGTAATATTTACAATTGATCATTTCGTTTATCAACTTTAAATAATTCGTTTGCTAATTTGATAAAAATACTTATTTTTACTTAAGTGAATTCTAAAGAAATAACGATCAAGGAAAGTATCGACAAAATTTATTCTCTTCCAAAAGCGGAGGCCGAACTTCTCATAAACTCTTTCACTAAAGTTGATCTACCTGCAAAATCAGTTATTTTTAAAAATGGACAGATAAGCGATAAATTGTATTTCATTTCAAAAGGATGTTTACGTTCTTATTATAATTTAAAAGATCAGGAAGTAACA
>JANYBY010000037.1 GCA_025360565.1 Bacteroidota bacterium | reverse complement strand
CTGGAATGTTGTTTCCGATACTTCAATTAACATTTCTTGCACGGGCATTCATATTTTTGATTCTTTAAATAGTGTAATGTGCAATTCAGCACAAATAAAAAAGACAACAGACGGAGGACTGACGTGGACAACCTCAAACACTTTTACGCTGCCTATTTCTAATTTTGCGGATATAAGTTTCATTGATGCATCAACCGGATTTGTAACAGGTACAGGAGGGCTTGCAAAATCTACCGACGGGGGAATTACCTGGAGCGTGGTAGGCGGTATAAGCAACGATTTAAATCAAATTAAATTTATTGATGCTACAACCGGCTGGGTAAGTGGTAATAATTGCGTTTATAGAACAATTAATGGAGGGCAAACATGGACTAACTGCAATGTTAACTTCTCAAATATTACGAGCGCATTTTTTTTAAATACTACTACTGCATTCGTTAATTCTTCAATTGGTCAAAATGTGATTAAAAAAACTACAGATGGCGGCCTAACGTGGACAACCGTTTATAATGACAATACACTTTCAGATGGTCAAAAAACGATGTGGTATGTAGATGCAAATGTTGCTATCGAATCTCGCTTACTTAACAGATTAAGGGCTAGTAGCGATGGAGGGGTTACATGGGCTGTAAGCACAAGCCCGCTTACCAATCAGGTAATCAACGATTTTTATTTTACAAGTATAAACTCCGGTTGGGCTGTTGGAACAAAAGGAGTGATTTTAAAATATAATTAAGCCGGATAAAATTCACAATATTTTTAAAAGATTTCACATAAAAAAGTGTTCAATATATTTAGGTAATTTGAAAACGAACTGTAAGAAAAACGCAATTGTTTTTCTTACAGGGTTACTGTTCTTCCTCCCTCTCTTTTGGAGTGGGGCAAAGGCTTATGCACAAACCTATCCTGTTCACATTTCCACGCAATTAGTTCCGCCTTATAGCGGTTATTTACCGGACTATGCTGATCCGGCCGCTGAAAAATTAAAAATTATTTTACAGCTTAATGATTTTTCGGCGCCGCATTATAATCTTAAATTAAAATTCGAAATTAAAGGAAACGGTTTTACATTAAGCACAAAAACATTTTACAATCCACCGCCAATTACTTTAGCGCCGGGGCAACCTTTATTATTAAGCAGTTCGGATCTGGCGCCATATTTAAACAGCAACAACTTAGATTTTGTGGGCATTAACCAATCTCAATATGAACAAAGAATGGCTTTGCCCGAAGGTTATTATTCTATTTGCGTAAAGGCTTATGATTATTTTGGAGCAAATATTCAGGTGAGTAACGAGGGTTGTGCGCAAGCATGGTTTACGTTAAGCGACCCGCCATTTTTAAATTTACCAATTTGTAATTCAGTAATAAAACCTTTAGCACCTCAAAATATTTTGTTTCAATGGACACCTATGAACCTTGGCAGCCCGCTTAGCGCACTTAATACAGAGTATGAATTCGGCTTGTGGGAATGCAGGCCGGATAGTAATGCAAACCCTAATCAAATTGTTTTAAGCACAGCACCTGTTTTCAGCACCACCACTCAGCAAACTTTTTTAAACTATGGAATAACAGAAACACCTCTTAATTTATACATGAAATATGTTTGGCGGGTAAGAGTAAAGGATAATACCGGTCGTGATCTGTTTAAAAACAATGGGTATAGTCAGGTCTGCACATTTAAATACGGTTCAATTACTAATGTTCTAGGAGATGGTATTAATCTGGTATTAAATGCGCAAACCGTTAGTCACCGCACGGGGCAATGCAATTGGACAAAGCAAAGTGTTTACACAAATTATTTATTACAAGTGCGTAAGCAAGGCACAAACTATTGGTTTGATTACCCCAACGTTTTAGGAATTGAAAGAGTAAGCAATTTAGAACCAAGCACTACATATGAGTGCAGAGTAAGAGGTACGGGAAATGGCGTTACCGGAAACTGGAGTAACACGGCGTTATTTACTACACAAGGTTTGCCGAACTATTCGTGTAACGATCAAGCAAATCCGTATAATTCGGTTCAGCCGCAACCTTTACCCGCAAGCAAAGCGGTGGTGGGTTTAATAATTCAGAGCGGGCAGTTTGAAGTGTTTGCCACAAGCATTGAAGCAACTGGTACACCCGGTTGGTATAAAGGTAAAGGGTATGCATTAATTTTTGGTGCAAAAAAAATTGCAGTAAAATGGAATAATATTTTTATTGACAACGAAAACCGGCAGCAGCAGGGCGTTATAGAGGCGTTAACAGATGGTATTGATAAGTGGCTAAACCAATGGGATGTGACCGTGGCCGAAGAAAATGCAACGTACGAAAACGGAAACATTGATAGTGTATTTATAAATGGAAATAAAATTTGTTATACTTTGCAGGGAGATGCAAATCCGGTTTGCGTACCAACACCAACCGATCAGAATGTAAAAATTATTAGAGATGGTGATGGCAATCAGTACACAATTAAACTAATACCGCCGCCGCCAAAAATAACAGGCCCAACGAATTACCTGGAATACAGCGGTGATAGTTTAAACGCAAATGCAAACCAAATAGTTTATTTCGAAGAAAGTACAAATCAAAATTACGGCTTTGATAAAAAGCAATATGCGGCCTTTATTAAAGACTACGAGGTAATTAAACTTACGGCAGGCAAAAATTATTTTGTTCCGAACAAAAGTATTGGCAAGGAAAGTATGGATGAAATAATGGCTCGTATTCAAATAACAAATTACAATGCCAATCTTTTAAGTTTTAAAACAAAGAGCGGAACCGTGTTGAATACAAATGCTACAAACGATGTAAATGTCCTAAAAGTCACAGGCGTCCCAGCCAACGCAGAATGTATTTACGCTTGGTACAACAACAAAAAAATTGGTAAGCTGAATGTGTTGGGATTTGAATCGGTGACAAAAAAAGTAGTATTGGTGCCGGTAAATGGCTCTCCGATTAACACAGGTCTTTCAGCTTCTTTAAATTCTATTTACAAACAAGCCAATGTAAACTGGACAGTAACAACAGCGCCTAATTTTACATTTAATTTAGGGAATGATGGGCTGGAGGCAGCCGACGCAAACTTATTAAGTAAATACAGCGGCGAAATGAGGAAGTTAAGAGATGCTTATAAACAGTACGATAGTTTATATGATAAGAGTGCGTTTTACATATTTATTGTAGGCAATTTTACAAACCCTGATCTTAAAGGATATATGGCGCGGGGAAAAGCAGTTGGCTTTATAAGATCAAACGCAAACGCAAATGAAATTGCACATGAGTTAGCGCATGGAGCTTTTGGTTTAGAACATTCATTTCCTGCAATTGAAAAAGGAACAAGTAATAATTTGATGGATTACACCAACAATATTAAATTGGTTAAATCTCAATGGTACCAAATACAATATGGAAAATTAGATCACGGTTGGTTTGATGATGAGGAAGATGCGAGTTATCTTGGAAAAAATAACACTTCATCGGCAGTATTTTACTGGATCAATAAATTAAAAGTCGCGTATAAAAAAAATCAAACTGTTACTATCCCTGCAAATACAAAATTAATTGGTCAGGCATCCGCGTGTTTCCTCGGTGGCGTACAATACGATTCTATTTGCGTTTACGTTCGTAACGATTACGCTCCATATTCGGCTGAGGTAAAAAATAAGGTTGAAATTGGAACTAGGTATAATTTAGCAGCACAAACCTACTCTTGCATATTAATTGATGGCGGGAAAATTGTGATACAAGTTCCACCAAACAGGCTTACTAATATGAAAATTTACATTGAAAGTATAAATACATTTAAAAATTTAATTTTATTTGTAAATGGATACAGACCAATAATGAATAAAAATGGGGATGAAATAAACGGATTAGAATATGAGGATTCAAAAAACGAAGTTGAATTTGGAGACTCAAGAACATATTGGAAAGGAATAGACGCCCAGTTTATGAACAGAATAGGAACGAGAACAGCATTATACGCAGATGGACATCATAGTGTAAAAACATCAAATCACAAAGGAACATTAAAATATTTAGAAGGAAATTTACGCTCTATAGAAGCGGCCGCCGTTTGTTTAACGGCACTTAACAATACATTATTCTGTACAGATAAATCGTATCTTCATACCGAATCTAATATTGCGGGTTTTGTTAAAAGACAAATCAGCGGTGAGACAGCCGCAGAAGACATGAAAAGAAGGATGGACGGCGGAGAAATATTATTTAATATTGCTAGTGATACTTTGGATATAGTGTCGCACAGCATGGGTTACGCCTATTCAGTTGGGATGATAAACCGATTAAAAAGTTACGGCATAAAATTTGGCCGTTGTTATATCATTGCTCCTGAAAACGCGGGAGGTAGCGGTGTAGATTGGGGTATTTTTAAAGAGGTATGGCAATATGGCGCAAATTTAGGGCAACTAAATGAGGCGTCACCTTGGCTGCAAGATGGGGTAGCTGCTCAATGCGCCGTTAAGGATATTGACAGGTTAGTAACAACAAAGGGAGGTAGGGTTTTTA
>JANYBY010000036.1 GCA_025360565.1 Bacteroidota bacterium | reverse complement strand
TCGTTCGGTTTTTCAATATGCCGTTCGGTAATGGCTTCGTTTAAAAAACTAATATTTAATAAACTCATAAAAGCCCCGGGCACGCCGTGGCCTGTGCTATCACATACAGCGAGGTAAAACAGTTTGCAATTGGCAGGTGGCAGGTTTTCACCGGCTGCCAACTGCTTACTGTTAACTGAAGTAGCCCAATAAAAATCGCCGCTTACAATATCTTTTGGCCGGAACAAAACAAAATGTTCTGCTAAATTTTTTGTCAATACTTTTTCGTGCGCAAGTAAGGTGTACTGAATGCGTTTTGCATAATTAATACTATCAATAATTTCTTTTTGTTTTTCTTCAATTAAATATTTTTGTTCTGTTACCTCAGCGGTTCTTTCCTCCACCGTTCTTTCCAATAACTTTTGGCGTTTGGTTAAAGTTCTTTCGCGCCATTTTATATAATAACGCACCGCTAAAATTAAAACGGCCAACACCAATATTCTAAATAACCAGGTTTGCCACCAGGGCGGGCGTATTTTAAATGTGTACGCAAAAGGCGCGCTCCAATACCCTTCCTTATTCATGGCCTTAACTTTGAATGTATATTTGCCGGGCGGTAAATTGGTATAAGGGATCTCGGTATTTTTTGTAACCGAGCTCCAATTTTTTTCCAATCCCTCTAATTTATATTGGTAAACAATACTGCCCGAACTTTTTAAATGCAACCCAATAAAATTAAAGGTGAGGTAATTGTTATCGTAAGGCAGGCTTAATTTTTCGGGTAAATTGTACCAACGGCTTAAGCTATCAAAATAAATATTTTTTAAAACAGCACCGTTACTAAGCGTAGTGTCTTTGCCGGCCTCAACATTTTTCCAGGTAATGGGTTCATTAAATAATTTTATGGAAGTAATGCTCATCTCGGGCGCAAGGGTATCTTCCACATCGCCCGCAGGATCATAGCGTGTAAGCCTATCGTTTGTACCCCACCAAATATACCCGTTGTTATCTTCCACTACTGCATTACGCGGACAGTTAATTCCTAAAAACCCATCGGTGTAACCATAATTTTTAAAGAGCGGCTTATCGTTCAGCTTTAAATTATTTTGATAAAAAACAACTAAACGATCTTTATTTATTTTACTAATGCCGCCCTGCGTACCAAACCATAAATTTCCGTTCTTATCCTTAAGAATACTGTTTACAAAATTATTTACCAAACCTTCCTTCTCTGTAAAATGAATAAATAATTTGCCGGTGTAAATGCACAAACCTCCATCTGTTCCCATCCAAATATTTCCCCGTTCATCTTCAAACAAACAATTTACTGTACTGTTACTTAAACCTTGTTTAACTGTAAATTGTTTTATAAACTTTGGCGCCGTTGGCGAGGTTGCAGGGGTATAACAATTTACACCGTTAAATCTGGTACCAAACCACATGTTCCCTTTTTTATCTTCGAGTATGCTATACACACTCGCGTCGGAAAGGCCCTGCCCTATACTTATTTTTTTAAATTCTTTGCCGTTATACATTGTTACGCCCTCGGTATAAGTACCAAACCATAAGTTACCGGCCTTGTCTTCGTAATGGCAATACACAAATCTTCCGGGATTACCCCATACCTGCAACGAATCGTTAAAATATTTTAGTGATCCGGCGCCCCGGGTGCCAGTCCATTTATTTCCTTTTGAGTCTTCGTACAAACCCCAGGCTACAGGATTATCAAAACCTTCCTTTAAACCTAAATGAAAAAATGTTTTTCCGCCCGGCGCAGTGGCGGCCAAAGTGCTTGTGCTAAGCCGGGCCAAAGTATCGTACTTATACAAACCATTGCCATACGTTGCAAACCATAAGGCTCCGTTCTTACTTTGAATAGCTCCAACAATAGCGCACTGAGGCAATCCTTCTGCTTCGGTAAAATGCATAAACAGATCGCCATCGTAACGGTTCAATCCATCGTTTGTACCAAACCAAAGTTCCCCATTATTATCCTGACAAATGGAATGAACGGCATCATTTGAAAGGCCTTCCGTTTCGGTGTACCGTGTAAATAATTTGCCACCCTTACCGAGCAATGCCTTTGCGTCAAATTTAGTGAGGCCCTTTTCTGTGCCAAACCAAACGTTCCCTTTTTTATCGGCAAAGGTGCTCCAAATAGTATTGCTGGTAAGGCCATTCTCAACAAAATAACGTGTAACAGTTTTACCGGTAGGGCTATAACAAAATACAGCGGTGTTGTACGAACCAAACCAAATATTGCCGGCTTTATCTTCATCCAAATTATAAATATTTGCGCCATACATGCCTGCGGTTTCGCGAAAATAAATAAAAGATGTACCATTAAAAATACATGCGCCGTTATCGGTGGCTAACCATAAATTTTTTTTTGAATCTAGCAAAAAAGCGCCAACCGAATTATCGGTTAAGCCTTCTTTTTTGGTATAATGGGTAAATGTTTTACCGCCCGCCTTTGGCCCGGCCGAGGGGTTGTAACAAGTTGCCCCCAACTCGCAAGCAAACCAAATATTATTGTATTTATCCTCACACACATCGGTAATTATATTACTTAACAAGCCTTCCTTAACCGTAAAATTTAAAAACTCTTTTCCGTTGTAACAGCTGGCACCGCCTCCATTTGTACCAAACCATAAATTTCCTTTTTTATCCTCACATATACTTTGTACAATATTACTTGCCAAGCCTTGTTTTTCGGTATAATAGGTAAAATATTTTCCATCGTATTTACAAACACCGGCGGTTCCGTTGGCCATCCACATATTGCCGCTTTTATCAATAAATAATCGTTTTACCGAACTTTGTTTTAAACCTTGCAGCATTTTAAAATAACTAAAATTTGCCGAATTTTTATTTTTACTGCCCATATCTTTCGCTACAACCACTTCGGGTATTCCGGCAATAACAATTTTATAACTTGCAGGCATTACTTTTGGCAGCGCATAACCATCTTTACCGGGAGTAACCTCGGGTAATTTTTTTGGTAACGTAATTACTATTGGGGGCAAAGGTGTAAATGTATTTTGAGTTACAATGGCTGCACTTGGAGTACCGCATTTTTTGGCAAGATCAAGCTTTCCGGTAATTGGATCGGCTTTTTTAAGACTATCTTTTGGCATAAAATACGCAACCGCGCGCATTACTTTTGGGTGATAACGGCTTTGAGTTTTTTCATTTTTATTATTGCACGCGAATACAACACTTAAAAAAATGCCGGCGTTAAGAAAATATGCAGTGCACATTTTTAGCGTCCGGCAATGACTATTAAAACCGAGTTTTTTCACTTAGGTAAAAATAAACAAAAATTAATACATGCTTAGTGGAGGCATTTTTTGCCTCACATTTTTCATAATATGGGCAATGCGCCAAATTGAGCCGGGTTGTGTGGTGGGGACAAAAATCAAGGCTGCAAATAAATTCCGCGATTTGTAATGTTGAATTTTTATGTCGCCGCGAATATACCTTTTGGCAAAACACCCGGGCCAGTCGCGGCTCGATGAAATTTCAGGATGCTTATACAGAATACCTGCAATATTGAACCTGAAATTACCGCTGCAAAAAATCCAACAAACAAATCTTACAGAATTTTTTTGAGGCCGTTTGCGGAAGGTGCTTACGCCGTAGCACATTCAGGTGCGTTGGCCCGGCAAGGCGCTGAGCGTGCGTGGGAGTGAATTGATTTTTTATTAGAAAGACGGCAAAGGCGCTCGCGTTTAAAATTCTATACAATACCTTGTGATGTACTGAGTATAGAATTTTTTACTTTGCCTGTCTTTCTTAAAAAATCAAGAGCGGGTGGACAGATCGCCTTGCCTTGATTTTTGTCAACTTTTCATCTAAGGAAAAGTTGAAGAAAAAAATTATTAAACTAAACTTTTTGAGGTCTTTTGCGTTGGGTGCTTACGCGGTAGCGCATTCAGGCGCGTTGGCCGGCAAGGCGCTGCGCGTGCGAGAGAGTAAACCGATTTTTTAAGAAAGTCTGGTAACGTAAAAAAATTCTGTTCTTTTTTGCTTGATCAAAAAAGAACCAAACCCCGATAGCTATCGGGGCAAGGCTGCAAATAAATTCCGCGATTCGTAATGTTGAATTTTTATGTCGCCGCGAATATACCTTTTGGCAAAGCACCCGGGCCAGTCGCGGCTCGATGAAATTTTAGGACGCTTACATAGAATACTTGCAATATTGAACCTGAAATTACCGTTGCAAAAAATCCAACAAACAAATCTTACAGAATTTCTTTGAGGCCAATCCACCTCTGTGTGTTATTGTGTAAACACCCGGTGCATACAGATCAAATAAAAAGAAAGACAAAATTTATTTTAAAATAAAAGATTCTTTTTTGGGCTCATTTTACCTTGGTAAAAACCCCCACTTTATTAAAACAACTTTCTTAATTAAAAAAATTAAATAAGCGTTGCACATTTCCTTTATATTGTTATCTTCGCATGAAGTCAAAAATTGAGCCTTCTTTCGCTATTCTCATAATTACTACATACTTAGCTCTAAATTTAACTGAACTAGCTCATTTAGAGGTAATTGTAACTGCACTTACACCATCAAAGCGTTTTTGCCACTTTAAGGCTGTATAAGCCAAATATTAACAGGTTTTCGTGTTTAACTCCTTAAAAAACAGAGCAATAACCAATCCTTTGTGGGACTGAGAAGGGCGAAGCTTTGCTCAGGGGGAATCAGGGAATAAAGAGGAGGGACTTAATGGACGAGGCCAAATAGAACGCTGATAGCGCGGATGGTTATGATTTAATATGATTTTTTATTTGAAACGAATATCAGGCAGAGGGTTGATCAGGATAATCCGTTGCGGCGGATCGGGAGTGAAAAATGAACATTTAAAATTAAGCGTTAACATACACACAGTCTCACTACCCAATACTCACTACTCTATACTAATTGAAGCAAGAACCAAGACTCAAGAGATACAAGACCGAACCGCAGAAAGAATGCCGTAACAGTAGGCAGCTAACATACACACAGTCTCACTACCCAATACTCACTACTCTATACTAATTGAAGCAAGAACCAAGACTCAAGAGGTGCAAGACCTAACCGCTAAATAAAACTATTTATCTTTGAATAAATGAAAAAAGAAGCGCGCATATTTTTACCTGAAGAAAAATCAAAGCAATTAGATCCTGTTATGCGTGAAGTAAAAAAACAAGTTAAGCGCTACAAGGCTGCAAAAAAAATCGGCAAGTTACTTAAATCACCTTCCTCTCCCCCACTTTTATTTAATCTTTAATAAATGAACAAAGAACAAATAATAGAATCCATTAGATCAGAAAAAGCATTTTTACAGGCTAATTTTGGTGTTGAAGAAATTGGTCTGTTTGGTTCGTATGCCCGGGGCGAACAAAAGCCTGATAGCGATGTGGATATTTTAGTGAAGTTGAAAATCAAAACCCTACACAACTATATAGCCTTTATAGATTATTTACAAGAAAAATTAAAATCTAAGGTTGATGTGGTAACAAAACACGACCATCTCTCTGAAAGGTTTTTGAACCTAATAGGTAAAGATATTATTTATGTATAACCCGATCATATTATCTAAATTGGCTTATTGCATTGAACATATAAAGGCCATTGAAAATTACACTGAAGGCATATCAGATCCGGAAGAATTTATTAATAAACACAATGGGCTTACATATGATGGCACATTAATGCGTTTGCAAGCATTAGGGGAATTATTAAAAAGTATCGTTCAAAAACATCCGGAACTTATTAGTGATATGAACTATCCTGAAATAAATGATGTTATAAAATTCAGAGATTATGTCTCGCATCATTACGAAAGATTGATCCATGAAATTGTTTACAGCATTACACAAATTGACCTCCCTAAATTAAAAGATCGTTTGTTGAATCTCATGAATCAGTGAACATAGATCCCGATAGTACGCCGCGGCGGAGAGACAAGACGGAGATTTAATTTAAAAATGAAAATTTAAAATTAAGCGTTAACATACACACAGACTCACTACCCAATACTCATTACTCTATACTAATTGAAGCAAGAACCAAGACTCAAGAGATACAAGACCGAACCGCAGAAAGAATGCCGTAACAGTAGG
>JANYBY010000390.1 GCA_025360565.1 Bacteroidota bacterium | reverse complement strand
TTTTGAAAATTTACGGCCCTGCCTGCCTTGCCGGTAGGCAGGCGCTCCGCCGATCTGATCGGCAAAACCATCACTGAAAATATATACTATATCTCCTTCATTCAGTTCAATACTATTGTTTGTAAAAGGAGTGTTTGAATTATTTACATCAATACCAATTGGAAAGGGGTCGGCTTCATACTCCTGCAGCGCGCCATTGCGCAACAAGTAAAGCGGATTAAAAGCGCCGGCATATTGTATGTACCGATTGTTGTTTTCAAAATAAAGTAAAGCAATATCCATCCCATCTTTACTTTCCGAATCGCTTTTATTTTGATGCAGGGTATTAATGATAAGCTCTTTTAATTGATCGAGCACACGGGCGGGGGTAATTAATTTTGTGTCGCTAATTATTTCATCTAAAAAAGCGTTGCCTAACATACTCATAAAACCCGCGGGAACCCCATGCCCGGTACAATCGGCCGCGGCAATAAATACACCGTTCTTGGTTTCCTTATAAAAATAAAAATCGCCGCTTACAATTTCTTTAGGAATAGAAAAAATAAAAAACTCCTTAAAGCGTTCAGCAATTTTTTCTTTCGGTACAAGAATAGCGTCCTGAATAGTTTTGGCGTATAAAATACCATCCATCATATCCTGATCGTGTTTTCGAAGTGCCTCCTCGCTTTTTTTACGTTCGGTAACATCGCGACAAATGCCCGAGTTTCTTACCAACTTTCCTGCCTCGTCAAAAATGGCCGAAGATTTTTCGGCGATCCATTTTATAGTATCTCCAAAATAAATTCTGTACTCAATATCATAAGCTATGCCATTATCCACTTTTACATTGGCATCCATAACCAATTGAAGGTCGTCTTTATGCACAATTGCTTTGGTGCTTTTTCCGTTATAAAAATAATCCTGATCAATACCCAACACGGCAGTGCAATTGGGACTTATGTACTCATATTTTTTTTGAACAATGTTGTACAAATAAAACACGTCGTTAATGGTTTCGGTAATTTGTTTAAATTTATTTTCGCTGATGGCGAGCGTTTTGTTTGCCTGTTCTATTAAATTATTCTTACGATCGAGCTGTTTATTTACTTTTTGTTTTTGTTTATAACCTCTAAAAAGCAACAATATTAAAATAAACACAATTGCAAAACCAATTAAAAAAGCGTTGCGTAAAGTAGTTTGCTTATCAACCTCCGCTTTGTGTTTTGCAACTTCAAGATCTTTTAATAACAATTTTTGTTCGCCCACTTCCTTTTCCAAACCCTGCTTTATACCCGACAGATTATAATCGTAACGTTTTGCTTTTTCTTTTAACGAATCGTTACAGGCGGCGCAAAATAAAAAATAATTGTTTGCCAGTTTAAAATCGCCAAGGGCGTTATAGCAAACGCCAATTGCTTTTGCAACATCGTAAAGCACTTCAAAATTATTGCCTTTTTTTTGGCCCAACTCAAAGGCTCTTAACTGATAGGTTAAAGCTGTTTTATACTCTTTTTTAAGCGTGTAATTATTGCCTAACACGTTGCATAAAAAAACAATGTTCTCAATATCACCCGTTTTTTCGGCTATTTGCAGGCCTTTTAACCTTAGGTTCAATGCTTCCGAAAAAAAACCAACGGCATCGTACATTCTGGAAGTTTCGTTAAGCGAGGCGGCCAATTCAGAAGCAGAACCTTTTATTTCGCGAATGCGTAAACTGCGTAAATAATAATCGAGCGCCTTTTTATTGTTCTCGCGGTTATTATCATAAATACCCTCGTAAATATTGCCAATGGCACTCAACGCGTACGATGCGCCAAGTTCATCGCCTGTTTCGTTACACATTTGTAAACTCTTTTCGTAATACTCTTTTGCTTTGTAAGGTTCGTGCGGCCGGTAAATAAAGCCAATATAACGGTATGCGCCTTTGAGTACAGTTTTATCTTTAATTTCTTCGGCCAATTTTACCGACTTAATTAAATTATTTAACGATATATCTACTTTGCCCGCAAAGTAATATGAGCGGCCAATATCTAACAAGGCCTGTGCCTGCCCGGCTTTATAATTTATTTGTGTGGCCAGCTGAAGTGCCCTGTTTGCGTAACTCACCGAATCGCTTAAAAGATAAAGCCGGTGCAAAATTTGGATCTTTGCGGTATCGTTACCGGGTTTGTGCAGATGCAAAAGCAACGAATCTTTTTTACTTTGCCGCGCAAAAATACCGGTACAAAAAAGTATTAAAATAATTATTACGTGTTGCTTTTTCAAAAGAGGCCTGAGTAAATAAAAGGTTAGAGAATTAGTCTCTTGCAATTGTTTCGAACGGAAAATTAATGATCTTTGAATAACGCTTTGCATCATCCATACTATCCTCATCATCCGCAAAATGATACCATTTTATGATCAGCTTTTTATTTTTTTTTGCGATCGCTTTACTTTTTTCCAAAAAGATAAATAATAATTTACTGAAAACTGAATTAATATAATCCAGTTCCAGTTCAATAACGGTTTGTTCGGCCGGGTTGGCAACGTAAGCATCCAACCATGCATCCAATGTTTTATAAAAGGTTGTTATATTGTTCGCGTTGGCTCGGCCCGAAATTTGAAGTAACCCGGTTTGCGCGTTAAAATTAATTTCGGGAGTACCGGCTGTTCTTTCAATGATAAGATTATTCATACGTAAATTGTTGTAAGTTAATGCGGCCTTATTCCTCCTAAGCTAAAAGTACGAAAATTATTTTAGTAGAAGTGGTTACGGGCATTTATTTTGAGACCGATTGCCGCACATAGTGCATTACCTTTGAAAAGCGTTTGTTTAGTTTGTATAATAAAAGTATTTTTAACCTCATTGTGTTTATAAGACCGCTTTTTGTATTTCTTATCCTGTTTTGCAAAACCGAAGTGTTTGGGCAGAACACGGATTCTTTACGATTACAGCTCAAAAATGCAAAACACGATACCACCCGGTGTAATATTTTAAACCAAATTGTTGAAGCTATTTATTCGTTTTCGCCCGATTCGGCTCTGGCTTTATCTTATAAAGCCAAAAACCTGGCCGAACAAGATCTTACATTATATGCTGCCGGAGATCCGTTGCATAAACCATTTTTAAAATGCCTTTCCACGACACTAAATAATATTGGCTTTTTTGCAGAACAAAAAGGGGATGTTTTTAAAGCACTTGAATGCCATTCTCGAAGTTTAAAGATACGGGAGGAAATAGGTGACAATAGAGGAATTTCCGAATCGCTTAATAACATAGGCATTATTTATGATAAACAGGGCGATATACCAAAAGCACTGGAGTGCTATACAAAAGGCTTAAAACTACTGGAAGAAATTGACGATAAGAAAGGCATTGCTTATTTGCTCAATAACATTGGTTCTCTTTATCTTACCCAAAACAATATGGCGCGCGCGGTTGAATATCATACCAAGAGTTTAAAAATACGTGAGGAGATAGGAGACCGATCGGGGATCGCAAATTCGCTCAATAATATAGGCACCATTTATGCCAAGCAAGATGATCTCAAAAAGGCACTCGAATTTTACGAAAAAAGTTTAAAGATACAGCTAGAGATAAAAGATAAAGAAGGAATAGCATACGCAAACAATAACATTGGCGATATGTATTTACACATGAAAAATTACGATAAGGCCTTGAGCTATTATTTAACTGCTCTGGGATACAGCAAAGAATTGGGTTTCCCGGTTAATATCAGAGATGCCGCAAGCCAGTTAACACTCGTATATAAAGCCAAAGGCGATTACAAAAATGCTTTGCAGTACTGCGAATTGAAAACTAAAATGGGCGATAGCATAAATAACCTGGAAACAAAAAAGGCTTCGCTCAGATCACAATTTAAATACGCTTACGAAAAAAAAGCGGCGCAGGATAGTGTGGCTCATGCAAAAGAATCGGAAGTAAAGAATCTTGAGCTCGAAAAACAGAAAGCGGAAATAAAAGCAAAACGTAATCAACAATATGCATTATACGGAGGCTTGGCTATGGTAATTATTTTTGCAGGCTTTATGTTTAACCGTTTTAAAGTAACACAAAAGCAAAAAACAATTATTGAAGAAAAAGAGCACGAAACACAAAAGCAGAACGAAATTATAACAAAACAAAAAGTTTTGGTTGAAGAAAAACAAAAAGAGATATTGGATTCCATCCATTATGCCAAACGGATCCAAACCGCGTTGATCTCCTCTGAAAAATATTTTAACAAACATCTAAATAAATTAATAAAAGATTGAGAAATTTCAGAAAAATATACAAACTCTTTATTTTTTTTCTTTTTGTTTATGGATTCTCAAATCCGGCCGGTATTGAGGCTCACAATTTAGACTCTGTAAGGCAGGCCCTAAAAACCAACGTCGCAAGCAAAAGCGGCGAAGCGCGTGATTCGGTAAGGGTAAAATTACTTGCCGCCTTAGCGGGCGAAATTTACCTTTCCGATCCGGATGGCGCTATTTTAGTATGCGAAGAGGCTTTGCTAATTTCACAAAAAAGCAATTACCAGTCGGGCTTAAGCTTATCTTACGGTTGGTTGGCGTATTTGTACGAACAAAAAGGCGACCTTGAAAAAGCGCTTAATTACAACCTGGCAAGTTTAAAAATATTTGAAGCCCTTGGCGATAAAATGAGTGCAGGGGCCATTCTGGCCAACCTTGCGGGATCGTACTTGTATAAAGGCAATATTCAGAAAGCTTTGGAATACACAAAAAAAAGTTTAGCCATAGCCGAAGAGTTAGGCGATAAAAAAGGCCGGGCACATACACTCAATAATCTGGCAACAATTTATATCAGCCAGGGCGATATTCAAAAAGGTTTAGAATACCATCTTAAAAGTTTAAAACTGAAAGAAGAAATAGGTGATAAGGTTGGAGTGCCTGTTTCTTTACTTAACATCGGAAATATTTATTTGGGACAAAGCGACACTTTAAAAGCAATTGAGTATCTTAACAAGAGCCTGCAGCTAAACCGCGAACTTGGCGATAAAGGGGGCATTGCAAATTCTTTATTTAATATTGGGGCGGTATTTAACAAACAAAACAACAACAAGTCTGCTGAGTACTTTAACGGTGCCTTAAAAATATTTGTAGAAATTGGAAATAAACGGGGTGTGGCCAGCACCCTTAAAAGTATTGGGGGGCTTTACTTAAAAAATCGCGAGCCGGATAAAGCACTCGATCAATTTAACAAGGCAGTAAAACTATTTGAGGATATGGAAGAAAAGCAAGGAATGGCGGATTGTTACATTTATATTGCCCGTATTTATTACAGTAAAAAAGAAAACGCGAAAGCGATGGAATACGCTTTGCGATCAAAGCAGATCGGTATGCAACTTGGTTTTCCGGAAATAATAAGGAACGCCTCGTGGCAATTGAGTTCAATTTATGAAACCCTTGGCGATCATAAAAATGCTTTAACAAATTATGAGTTATTTGTTTCAATGCGCGACAGTACAGATAACGCGGAAACTAAAAAAGCTTCAATAAGATCGCAGTTTAAATATACTTACGAAAAAAAAGCGGCGCAGGATAGTGTGGCCCATGCAAAAGAATCGGAAATAAAAAATATTGAACTCGAAAAACAAAAAACTGAAATAACAGCGAAACGCAACCAACAGTACGCGTTATTTGGAGGCCTGGCCATGGTAATTATTTTTGCGGGCTTTATGTTTAATCGTTTTAAGGTAACCCAAAAACAAAAAAATATAATTGAACTGAAGGAACAAGAAACACAGAAACAAAACGCAATTATTACCAATCAAAAAAAAGTGGTGGAAGAAAAACAAAAAGAGATTTTAGATTCCATTCATTACGCCAAACGAATCCAAACCGCTTTAATTACCTCAGAAAAATATATTGAAAAAAATTTAAATAAACTGCAAAAAGGTAAGTAACCCTTAAGATCAATTCGTAACTTTAGGCTGTGAAAGAAAGCGGTAAAAATAAAGGCCCATTAATTTCAAATATTCTACATGAAAAATGCCCGCATTGCGGTCAATCGCAAGTGTTTGAAAAGAGCACAAAACTGTTTGCCATGCCTGTAATGAAAGAGAGCTGCGAAGTTTGTCATTATACATTTGATCGGGAACCCGGCTATTTTTTAGGGGCCATGTACATCAGTTACGGTGTAGCGGTTCTTTTTGGTATCCTCACTTTTTTAATTTGCCGGTTATTTTTTCCGCAAATGCCAACTGTATTCGTACCCTTAAGCATGGGCTTTGTTATTTTATTAATAGCAAAAAAGAATTACAAATTATCGCGCATTATTTACATGCACATTTTTCCGTGGTAAAAAAACTTTTTTGGAGATCACAGGAAAATTACTATCTTCGGTAAATAACCGGAGGCCGGCTTACGTTTAAAATTTGAACAGTTTTCCGTTCTTCCTAAAAAAATAAACATGAAAAAAATTCTACTCATTATTCTGGCGGCCTTTATTAAACAGGCAAGCGGCCAGGTTTGCTTTAGCGCGGCAACCAATTTCACAGCAGGTACAGGGCCCTACTCTATTTGTAAAGGCGATTTTAACGGCGATGCAAAAATGGATGTGGCTGTGGCCGACAACGGATCTAATAGTGTTTCGGTATTGTTAGGTACCGGCACGGGCAGCCTTGGCGCTGCTACAAATTTTACTGTAGGCACAACACCGCGCGGAATAATTACCGCCGATTTTAATGGCGATGGTAAATTAGATCTTGTAACAACCAATTACGGCGGGGCTGACATTTCAATTTTATTGGGAACAGGTACCGGAAGTTTTGGAGCGGCAACTAATTTTACAGCAGGCCCCAGTCCTTACACCGCCATTAGCGGCGATTTTAACGGCGACGCAAAATTAGACCTTGCTGTTGCTAATTACACCAACATCATATCCATATTACTGGGTACCGGTACCGGAAGTTTTGGCGTTGCAACCGCGTTTACTGTTGGCATCTGGCCTTCGTCGTTAGTTAAGGCAGATTTGAACGGTGACGCGTTTGTTGATATAGCTGTTTCGAACAGGCAAACCAATAACGTTTCCATTTTATTGGGAACCGGTACCGGAAGTTTTGGAGCAGCAACTAATTTTTCGGTTGGCACTAATCCATGGTCTATTACCAGCAGCGATTTTAATGGTGATGCGAAAGCCGACCTTGCTATTTCCAATGCCGGCTCAAATAATATCTCTATTTTAATTGGTACCGGAACCGGCAGTTTTGCCGCGGCTACAAATTTTAATGCGGGCACCTGGCCGGCATCAATTGTTTCGGCCGATTTTAATGGTGATGCCATTGCCGACCTGGCCACAAGCAATCGCATGTCGAACGACGTTTCTGTTCTGTTGGGAAATGGTGCCGGAAGTTTTGGTGCTGCAGCAGCATTTAGTGTTGGCGCACAACCGCTTTCAATTTCATGGGCCGATTTTAACGGTGATGGAAAAGCTGATCTTGCCACCGCGAACAATACTGTTAACAGTGTAAGCGTATTATTAAATAACTCGCCAACTGTTACTGCAATAACTTCAACAAATGTATTGTGCAGCGGGTTAAGTGCAACATTAACGGCAGGCGGAGCCAATACATTTACATGGAGCACTGCATCAAACAATACGGTAATTGTAGTTTCGCCAACTGTTACTACCACTTACAGCGTAATGGGAACAAGCGGAGGATGCAGTTATGCCGCCTTTTTAACGCAAAGCGTAACAATTTGCTTAGGATTACACACACAAGCTTTGGCAAATTTTGAATTTAATATTTATCCTAACCCTTTCGAAAACAAGATAACTGTTATTAATGCGGAATTAAAACGTGATCTGATGATAATAAATACACTGGGTTCGGTTATTTACAAAACGACTATTGAGAACGAAGTAACCGAAATTAATTTAAGTGCTTACCCCGCCGGAATCTATTTTATTAAAACCGGAACACTCACTAAAAAAATAATTAAAGAGTAATAAATACTTTAGTAAAAGTAAAAAGCCCCAACAGTGTTGGGGCTTTTTACTTTTAAATTATCAATGATTCGTCTTCCTTTATCAAACGGAGAGGTTGAGTGAGCAATTGTTTACATAATAGGGCAGAAAGATGGGTTACCCATTAGCGTAAATTAGCTTAAATTCTCAAACCAATAATCGTCACATGATCGATCCCAAGGTTTGCACACTTACTCGGAATTAACAATTAAATTTCATATTCTAACGCCAATTAAAGTTACATCATCTTTATCCCGAGGCAGGCTCGGGATCGTGATGTCAATCCATTCCTTTAGGCGCTAAACGCGCACTCCAATAATGGTGACATCATCGACTTGTTCTAAATTACCAACCCATTCCGCGAACGCTTTTTCCAGCAATAGTTTTTGTTCGCGCATTGGTAAATGAGAATTCGCGGCAAGCATCTCTCGTAAATTTTTACTCATATATTTTTTTCCTTTTTCGCCACCAAACTGATCGGGAAAACCATCTGTTAAAGTATAAACCACATCACCTGTTTGCAGTTCAATTTCTTGTTGTGTAAAGGAAACAGTATCTCTATCATGTTTACCTACCGGCATTTTATCAGGTTTTATTTCTATTACCTGTATGTTAGGCCCAGTAGCCGGTCCCGAGTTTGTCTCGGGAGAGCCGTGACCAGCCTCAGGCTTCTCGACTTCGCCGGAAGTAACAGAACGCACTATCCAAACCGGATTATTAGCCGCTGCAATAATTAATTTTTTATTTTTAAAATCGTACACCGTTAAACTTGCATCCATTCCATCTTTACCGCCCTGTTCACTTCCATCTTTTTTTAAGCGTTCAATAATTGTTTTACGGGTAGAATTTAAAATCTCTGAAGGCTCATTTAATGTTTCAATGGCTTTTTCTAAACTGGTAATATTTAACAAGCTCATAATTGCGCCCGGTACACCATGCCCGGTGCTATCGGCCGTTGCAAGAATAAAATTTCCATTGCTCAACGTTGATGACCAGTAAAAATCTCCGCTTACTACATCTTTTGGTTTAAAAAGAATGAAGTAATCAGCCCCACCGCCTTGGGCACCTCCCCGGAGGGAGGAAAGGTTAGCATCCAAATGTTGTTTGGAAGCCAAAAAACTTCTTTGGATCCGTTCGGCATAATTTATACTGTCGGTTATTTCACGGTGCTTTTCTTCTACGAGTTCCTTTTGGTGAGAAATAATTTCATTTTGTTTTTGAGTTTCCTTTTCCTTTAGCTCAATTATTTTCTTTTGTTTGTTAGTCACTCTAAAGCGGTTAACCATAAAACCTGAAAACACAAGTACCAAAACCAGGCCGCCATATAACGCGTAACTTTTAGTTCTTTCCTCATTTAATTGGGCTGAGATAACTTTTTTTTCTTCAAGAACCCGCACGCTATCTGCAATAGCCTTTTTCTCGAAATCATACTTCAATTGGGTTCGCATACTCGCCCTATCGGTTTCCTCGTTCTTTATACTATCTCTTAAAATAATAAATTGTTTATAATGCTCTAAGGCCTCCTTATAATTTTCTCTTCCTAAAGCTATATGCGCCAATAATTGTTCAGCGTTACGAGATATTTCAGGAAACCCGAGCTCTTTCGAAATAACCAATGAGCTATCGCAATATTTAAAAGCAAGCGTAAGATTTTTTTGTTTAATGGACAAAGCTTTTTCCTTTTTTCCGATCTTTAGATAAATGACCCCGGTATTAATATAAGCCATTGCAATTGTACGTTTATCGCCAATTTCTTTTTGCAACTTTAAACACTTTTGAATGTAAACTAATGATGTAAGAAAATCTCCCTTACCCTGATATATACCGCCAATATTCATCATGGCATTACTGATCCCGCTTTTGTCGTTAAGTTCTTCGTATATTTTTAAACCTTTTGTGTAATACTGCATTGCTTTTTCAAGATCTCCTTGATTATCGTAAACAAAACCTATATTACCGAATGATGCAGCTATACCTTTTTTGTTACCTATCATTTCTTCCATCTTCAGGCTTCGTTCATAATAATCCAATGCTTTAACCACATCGCCTTGATCATCAAAAATTTGTCCAATATTATTGAAAGAATTTGCAATGCCCTTTTTATTGTCTATGTCTTCCTGGATTTTCAAACTTTTACCCATATAATCCAGTGCCTTTGCAATGTCACCTTGATTTTTATATGTAAATCCAATATTGTTTAAAGCCCCCCCTTTTGACATGAGGTAGGATAGCTTTTCTTGTTTATTGGCTTTAAGAATGTTTTTTTCAATTATTGCAATTGCCTGAAAACAAAGTGGCATAACTGTATCGGGTTTCACAAAAAAAAGTTCATCGGTTAATGCAACAAGAAGGTATACAAGTGTTGTATCGTGCTTAGCGTTTTTTAGGGCAAGCCTTAAAGAATCAATTGTTTTATTTTGCCCGTTGATCAAACAAGGAAAATAAAAAAGTAGGAGGAAAAGATTTTTTTTCACCAAACCAGTAATTGTGATTTACGTTCTACAAATTTTTATGCGCGCCATCGCAAAAACCGGGATTGGCGGTGTGCTTGCAGTTGCACATATAGGCTGTTTTGGTTTCGGCGGCTACAAAAACTTTTGGCACAAACGCAGATCCTTTATGGGAACCATCGCAAAAAGGCTGGGTGTTTGATTTACCGCACGCGCACCAGGCGTAAGTTTTTCCGGCTTCTAATTGCACCGGCAAAGGGGTTTTTCCTGCAATTGTTGGTTTTTCCATAATAAATTAGTTTTATTCAAATATACATAAATTGTTTAAGAAGAAGTTGTGTAAATATGTTTTAAACCCGAACTCCAATTAAAGTTACATCATCAATTTGTTCTAAATTTCCTTTCCAACTATCGAAAACATGCGTAAGTTTTTGTTTTTGCGTTTGCATTGGTTCAGAAGAAATAGAGATCAGCAATTGTTTGAGCTGTTTGTACATAAATTTTTTTCCTTTTGGTCCGCCAAACTGGTCGGGCCAGCCATCGGTTAAAGAATACACCACGTCATTTTTTTGAAGCGCGAATTCATGCTGCGTAAAAGTCACGTTATCTTTGTCGTGTTTTCCCACCGGCATTTTATCAGAACTAAGTTCAATGATTTCATTCTGCCGCACCACCCAAATTGGATTGTTGGCGGCAGCATATACTAATTTTGTTTTTTCCTTATTAAATACGATCAGTGATGCATCCATACCATCCTTTCCGCCTTCGGCACTTCCATCTTTTTTTAAGCGGTCAATAATAATTTTTCGTGTTGCGTTTAATATCTCGCCGGGTTCTGTATTTGTTTCGATAGATTTTTCTAACGAAGATATATTTAAAATGCTCATAATGGCTCCCGGTACTCCGTGTCCCGTGCTATCTGCGGTTACCAAGGCAAACCGATCTCCTCCTTTTGGCGATGATAATTTTGCAGCCCAGTAAAAATCGCCGCTAACTACATCTTTAGGATGAAAGAAAACAAAATAGTCTTTCAGGTTTTCATCCAATAATTCTTTTGTGGCTAAAAAACTTCTTTGAATTCGTTCGGCATAATTTATACTATCAGTTATTTCTTTATGTTTTTCCTCTATTAAAACTTTTTGCTCAACTACTTCCGCAGTTCTTTCCTTCACCGTTATTTCAAGTATTTCTTTTTCTTGTTTCAATTTTTTTTCGCGCCATCTGATAAAAAACCAGATTAGTAAAACAATGGATAAAATTGCACAAACACGAAACCAGGTTGTTTTCCAAAAGGGTGGATTAATATTTATGAAAATACTTGCACCCTCTTCATTCCAATAACCATCGTTGTTTGCGGCCTTTACTTTAAACTCATACACACCCGGATCTAAATTTGTATAGTTAATATCCGTTTTATCATTATTATATATCCAGTCTTTATCATACCCTTTCAGCTTATAAGCAACCTGATTATTTTCCGGAAAAATTAAACTGGGTACTGAAAAAGAAAATCTCAATGAGTTTTCGTAATATTTAAGATTGAGTGATTTATTTTGATAGATAACAGTATCGGCAAAAATTGGTGTATTAAAAAGGTCTATTTCGGTTATATAAACTTTTGGCATAATTTTATTTTCGCTTACCGAGTCGGGATTAAACGAACAAAGACTTGAAGAACCAATATATATCCGGTTTCGGAATTTTGAATACATAATGCAATTAGCCGAAACAGCATTGAAAGGAAGTCCGTTAGCTTCGTTATACATTTTTAATATTCCGTTAGGGTGAACTGCCCCATTTGCAGTACCTCCTAAGCTTTCGGGAGGTGAATAATGATACATTGATCGAGAAGAACTCAGCCATAAATTTCCTTTACCATCCGCACAAATTGCACTAAGCTCGTCATCCAATAATCCTTCATTTTTAGTCAAGTGAAAAAAACAAAGCGCTTTGTTGTTTTTATATTTTTTCAGATCCAAACCATTCAGTCCGGTTTCTGTTCCAATCCAAAGCATATTGGTTTTAGGATCTATAGTTACTTTAAAACACCAATTACTGCTCATAGAGTTTACATCGGAATAATTGTGTTTAAAACGCAAAGCCTTTTTTGTTTGCAGATCAAAAGCTGTTAAACCGCCTTGGTAGGCTGCCAGCCAGAGCAAGTTATTTATGCTATCGTATGCCATATCAAAAATTCTATTGTCACTTATTGTGCTCGGGTCATTTTCAATAGCTTTATATCTTGTAAGCTCTTCGGTATTCGGATTAAAATAGGCCAAGCCACCGCCTATCATGGTTACCCAAAAATTGCCCTTTTTATCCTCCCAAATTCTGGAGGTACGATTCATTCGTTTGTACAAAGGATTTTTTTCTGCATCCGCTTTTGTAAAATATTTTTTTACAACCTTAAACGTATTTACATCCACTTTGTTTAATCCGTCTTCGGTACACAACCACATAAAACCGTTGTTGGAATTGTGAAAGCCATAAACCAAGCCATCAGATAAAGCTGCTTTATCTTTATCATTTCGTATTAAATTTTTAAAAGTTTGTTGGCCCGGATCAAAGCAGGATGCACCTCCGCCATATGTACCCATCCAAATTTTATGATCCGCTTCTTCTTGTATTACATGTATTTCGTTCGACACCATTGAGTTGATGTTTTTATTATCATGCGCCCAATTTTGGTATTTAAATGCGCCGGGAATAATCACATCCAATCCTGCTTTATCCATTCCTAACCAAATCAATCCTTGCTCATCCTCGTAATAACTTGCTATTAAAATTGAAGCGCTTATTGAATACGGGTCGTTGGAATTACTTTTGTATCGTTGACATTTTTTAGTGAAGTGATCCATTATATTAAGGCTACCATCATTCATTGATAAATAAATTGTTTTGTTTTTGCTAATAAATATTTTTTCAATAACAGGTGCTGAAATGGAAGTGGTATCGGCCTTATTGTACACATATCTTTTAAATTTTTCGGTAATGGTGGAAAACTCGAACAAGCCATCGGTGGTTGACATATAAATAGTTTCTTCGTTATATAAGCCTATTCCTGATATAAAATGGGTACCCTTATCGTTATTGAAATTATGAAAATTTTTAAACTCTCCTGTTTTTGGATCGTATTTGCTAAGCCAATTATGGCGTGTACAAATCCAAGCAATTCCTTTTTTATCAAACGTAACACTAATAATGTCGTTATTCGGTAATCCATTTTTAATGGAATCGTAAGAAGTGATCGTTTTAAATTGTTTTGTTTTTTTATTAAAAATATTTACCCCCCCGCCATAGGTGGAAAGATAAAGTTCTCCTCCGTCAGGAGATTCGGCAATGTTCCAAATTCTGTTTGTTGCTTTTGGTTTATATGCATTTGCATAAAGTTTTTTACTTTCGGTTATGGGGTCAAACTCATACAGCCCAATACCATCTGCGGCAATCCATAATTTTCCGTTTTTATCCTTTAAAACATCTTTAATATTATTGGATTTAAAGGTATTTGTATCACGTATATTTTTTTTTAGGTTTTTAACGTGTAAACCGTCAAACTTCATTAAACCCTCATCAGTTGCCAACCATAAAAAGCCATGATCATCTTTTTCAATTGCAAAAATTTTAACCTTCGAAATAATATTGTTTTTACCCAGATGATTGAATTTAATCATCGATTTGTTTTGCGCCAATAAATTGGAAACCCAAACAATTAATAGTACAACAATTAATTTTACTCTTTGGTTTAAAACTGTCACAACACCTTGTTCCTCATTGCGCAATTTTGCTTTGCACTCTTTGATCTTATGAAGGAAACCTGGCATAACTCAAATATACTAAAATTGTATTTAACAGGGATGAGTTAAAAATACCTTTGAACGAAGGCTTATAATACCAATACTTGTAACCTTAGCAGCACTTTTTAAGGTGGACTTAATGGGGAATAAATTTTTGGCTGATGGACACTCCGCAAACTTATTTGTTAATGCTGATCTTCTTTGATACCGATCCTTTTGTAGTAATTACCTGAATAAAATAAATACCGCTTAAATGTTTGTTCAGATCCACATCGGTTTTTTCTTCGGTAATTTTAGTTTGAAAAACTATTTGCCCTAATATATCTGTAATTATTATTTCGCTGTTTTGTTCCGCTCCTTCAATATTAAATTTTCCGGTGTTGGGATTAGGACCAATGGTAACTTCCTTAACACCGTTGCAACTAACAGCAACTAATTTAAGATCTTTATTCTGACCGTTACTATCGGTTTGTTTTAATAAATAGTACGAAGTTCCCGTTAGAGGTACTGCATCTTCAAAAGAATAATTAAGGTTTTGCTCACTGTTTCCCGCACCGCTTATCGTTCCTACAGTTTCATACTTAATTCCGTCGGCACTTCTTTCAATAGTAAAGTGATCATTATTTTTTTGCGTGGAGGTTGTCCAGTTTATATTTACTTTACTGTTATTACATATAGCATCAAACGAAACCAATTCAACAGATAAAACAACACAAGGCGGTGCCACGTAAGTAACCCTTAAATTAGAAAGTGTTCCGCTTATAATTTTATAATTTACAGAGGGTTCGTTATTGAATTGGAAGGCAGGTGAAAACCAGCCGCCGGGTAACTGAGCTTGCAAAAGCGCGCAGGCCGCAGCCCCTAAGCTATAATAACCATAAATACCTGTTCCTAAAATAGTAAAAGATGTATAGGTTCCGGTTCCGAAATCATTATAAGCAGCGGGCGTAATGGCGCCATAAGGACCAAAAGCACCGGTAACATCGTTAATAAAAGTCAATTCAGGTAAGGCATTCGCTTCGCCCGTTACGTTTGGTTGCACTTCAACATCGGTAATGCAGGATGTAGTAGGAATAGTTGTTGTATTAAATTTCATCCAGGCTCTGTGCGTTAAATTTCCGCAACACACGCCAATAAAAACAACCACAGGATTATCCACAAAATTATTTGGCGATTGCCATCCACCGGTTGTACTCGCAAGTACCACGGTAGGATCCATGGATACAGGATATTTTGTATTTGAATTCTTTAACCAATCTACCGGAACAAGCGTGGTAATACTCCAGCCGGTGTTTTCCTGCTTAACTAAATATTTACCTTCAACCATACTTGCGCCATCTAACTTTAAACCGTACGAATCGAAAAAAACAGGAGAAGGAATGGTAAGAACGTTTTTACCATTTGAATCAGTAATATATATTGCAGAAGAAGTTAATGCATTAAGAGTTTTGTCGGAAGTGGTGATCTTCCATCCTGTTGGAAGTTCTATTATTTCCTGAAAACCAAAATAGCCGGAAGTTACATTGATTAATAAAGATGGAAGGGCACTTAGCACAACATTATTTTTTATCTGCCCGTTTAATATGGAGAATTCATCAGAAATACCGGGGTAAATGCCCGAATAATTAATGGTGCTATTTATAACATTTGCAATCGAATTATTTGAATTGCCGGCTATAATAGTAAGATCGCTCTGATCATTTACCAATACTAATTTTTTTTCTGAATGTATAAAAAGTTCATCGCTTGCGTTTACACTTAATTTTATTTTATTGGAGCTGTTAATGCTGCCCGGAAAATAAGATCGGATAACATTAGTTTCATTTTGATAACTACCGTTATTGGAGGTGATGTTTGTATTTATTTCTTCCCAGACGCCACTAATTTTATAATGAACGGGAGAGCCTGATATAACAGCCTGATTAACGCCGGGCGCTTTTAAAAAAACTTTGGAATACATGCTTCGCTCGCTTTTTATCTCAGGATAAATTGCAGCGTTATTTTGCGCATTTGTATTAAATGTAGGCAAAATAAAAAACGTTAATAACGAAAAGAGTCTTTTCACAGCAAACCAAATGTACATAGTTTTTTTGTTAAAAGCTACCATGATGCGGCACTCCCTTAGCCGATATTGAAGTACAAAGGAACTTAAATGAATACTTATCAGTAAAATTAAATTTAGTGCATTTTTAATCCTTAAATTTAATGTCTTAATAACTGTTCCAAATACATTTGTATGCCATTTAGCAAACTCGGATTAAACGCTCATTTACTACATGCACTTGTGCTTCAAAAGTACGAACAACCCTACCCTATTCAGTCGCAGGCCATTCCCGCAATTTTAAACGGTAAAGATATTTTAGGTATTGCTCAAACCGGATCGGGCAAAACAGCCGCTTATGTATTACCCATTTTACAATTAGTGCAAAACGCGGTTGCCTTAAAAAACAGACATATGTTTGCGCTTGTGTTAGTGCCTACAAGGGAATTGGCTATACAGGTTAACGAGGTGTTTACTGTGTTTGGCAACACTTTACCTGTTAAAACAAAATCAATGGCAGTATATGGCGGTGTTTCTATCAATCCGCAAATGATAAAATTGCAGGGAGTAGAAATTTTAGTGGCTACACCCGGTCGCTTATTGGAATTAATTGATTCGAAAGCCCTTTATTTAACCGACTTAAAAATATTGGTTTTAGATGAAGCGGACAAAATGCTGAATCTTGGATTTAAAGAAGAAATGACAAAAATATTTTCTTTACTTCCTTACATTCGGCAGAATTTATTATTCTCGGCAACATTAAGTGATGATGTAAATAACATAAATCAATTACTGCTTCGTGATCCGGTAATTATTAAAATAGAAGAAGAAACAAATACAATAGACCTGATAAAACAGCGCGCTTACTTTGTTTCGGAAGAAAGACGAGGGCCCCTGCTGCGTTATTTGATCAAACACAATGGCATGCAACAAGTATTGGTTTTTACATCTTCGGTTTTTCAGGCAGATCTGGTGGCCGATAAATTAAGAATTAACAGCATTAAAGCCGAAGCCATTCACAGTAAAAAAAGTATGGGTGCCCGAACAGATGCATTGAAAAAATTTAAATCCGGAAAAATTCGCGTGTTAGTTGCTACCGATCTAATGGCACGTGGAATTGATATTAAATTTTTACCTTATGTAATTAATTATGAATTGCCTCGTTCGCCTAAAGACTACATACATCGTATTGGCAGAACGGGCAGAGCTGAATCGCCGGGCGAAGCCATTTCGTTAATTTGCCCCGAAGACCAACATCACTTTAAAATTATTCAGAAAAAAATGGGCGAATGGGTAACTATGATCGATAGTGCGGATCTGGATCTGCATGGGTATTAAAGAGTTTTGTTTCTAATGAGATCTTCAATTATCCCGTTACCCGTTTCATAAGATCATTCAAGCCTTCAGCCCAATTAAACCGCAAATAGGCAGTAGATTTCGTGGTGAGAGTCAAAAGCTGCAATGGACTTGGGAAGCGCAAACTTGAGGACTGTAAGAATATCTTTCGATATTTTGAAGACTGCAAAGTTGAGCATTTCCAAGTACAGTAGCAGATTGTGGCTCGTTCCAAAGGAATCCCTTCGGGATAATAGAAATCCTATTGCTTATTTGCAGTTAAAGTCACATCATCCTTCCCGAGCCTGCAGGCAGAGTTCGCATATTCACTCTAGATCGGCAATTAATTTTCATATTCTAACTCCTATTAATGTAACGTCGTCCACCTGGTCTAAATCACCCTTCCAATTATTTAATTCGTTCGTCAATTTTTGCTTTTGAACTTGCATTGGTTCAGAAGAAATAGTGATCAATAATTCCTTCAATTTTTTGTGCTTGAATTTTTTTCCATTGGGACCACCAAACTGATCGGGCATACCATCTGTTAAAGTATAAACTACATCTCCCTTTTGCAATGTAAAGTTATGTTGTGTAAACGGAACAAGATCTTTATCATGTTTACCAACCGGCATTTTATCAGGGTCGAGTTCTATGAGTTGAGCCGTGGTGGTTGAGCCTGCCGAAGCCCGCACTATCCAAACAGGGTTATTGGCTGCAGAATAATTGAGCGTATTATTTATAAAATCAAAACAAATTAAACTGGCATCCATACCGTCTTTTCCTCCATTCTCGCTGCCATCTTTTTTTAACCGTTCAATAATTGTTTTTCGCGTTGCATTTAAAATATCTGAAGGTTCCGTAAAACCATCTTTTACGGCCGATTCTAAACTAGTAATATTTAATAAACTCATAATGGCTCCGGGTACACCGTGCCCGGTGCTATCTGCAGTTACCAGGACAAACTTCTCGCCGGCGCTTGAGGTGGCAAGTTTTGATGCCCAATAAAAATCTCCACTAACTACATCTTTAGGCTGAAAGAAAACAAAATGTTCTTTTAAATTTTCATCTAACAAACTCTTCGTTGCTAAAAAACTTCGTTGTATTCTTTCCGCATAGTTTATACTATCGGTTATCTCTTTATGTTTTTCTTCAATCAAACTTTTCTGCCGTTCAACTATTTTCTTTTCCGCGTTTACTTCTACGGTTCTTTCATCCACTGTTTTTTCTAAGATCTTTTGTCTCTGTTTTAATGCGCGTTCCCTCCATTTAATGTAAAGCACTATTAAAACCACAATTGCCAGAACACTTAGCGTTCGGAACCACCACGTCTTCCACCAAGGTGGACGAATGGTAAAAACGAAACTAAATTCCCTACTCCATATCCCCGCGCTACTCATGGCTTTCACCTTAAACGTATAGTAGCCATTTGGCAAATTACCATAAGATGCTTCCGTACGGTTTGTTAAGGCGCTCCAATTATCATCAATGCCTTCCAATTTATAATGGTATCTTATTTTTTTAGGTTGGTACGTTGTGCTACCAATAAAACTAAAAGTCGGGTAATTGTCGCTGTACGCCAAACTTAAATTTTGGGGTAAGCCATACCATCTTGAAACACTGTCAAACTCAAAATTACCAACACTTACGCCATTACCCAATACGATAGCGGTATCTTTTTTTTGTGCAACTTTTACCCAAGGTATATTTTCATTATATAATGAAAGGTTTGTTAGTTGTATATCGGGCGCATTTAAATTTACAATATCTCCCTCCGGATGGTAAACGGTTAAACGATCGTTAGTGCCTATCCAAATATTACCGTCCCCTGCCTGACTGATGCATCTGTTCCCATTCACACTTTGACCTAAAAAACCATCGTCGTAAGAAAAAGATTTGAATAAGATATCGTCCTCTTTTCGGTTATATAATTTATCAGTATAAGCTGTATCAGATCTCCCGAATAATCGTACTAGTTTATTCTTTGTTAGCTTGTCTAAACCGCCGCCGCTTCCAAACCAAAGGTTACCGGCTTTATCTTCGAGTACACCGCCA
>JANYBY010000308.1 GCA_025360565.1 Bacteroidota bacterium | reverse complement strand
GAATTTACTTTTTGCACCTGTTTGAACACAATAAATTAATTGCCGTTAAAAAAATTGTGAAAGAGTAAAAAGAAGCTCTTCTTCTCTTGCGCCTCTGCGTATCTTCGCGACATAATACTGAAAAAAATAGCCCGTCATTGCGAGGGCTTACTTGTGGTTGTTGGCCCGAAGCAAATTTTTTAACTGCCTCTTGAAATTTCACCTAAAGAGATTGCTTCTCTCGACTGAAGAAGCCGGGATCGCAAGGACGGTTCGAGTTAAATTTCTTTTTTTCTCCGTGTATCTCTGTGTTCTCCGTATCCCTGCCTTGCCGGCAGGCAGGTCCGTGGTTAAAAAAAACTCAATCAAACCTCAACGTCTTTATCGGCGTTAACTTCGAAATAATAAGCGTTGGCAATAAAAGCATAACCATGCAAACTACAAATGTACCCGCATTTAAAAGTAAAATGTAAAACCAGTTAATATCAACCGCCACGTAATCCACGTAATAAGTGGCGCTGTCGAGTTTGGCAATTTTAAAATAATATTGCAGGTAACATAAGCCAATACCTACTATGTTTCCCCATAACAAACCTTTGCCAACCAATTTTAAACTGATATGAATAAAGATCTTTCCAATTTCTCCGTTAGTCATGCCAAGAGCTTTTAAAAGACCCACCATGTTGGTTCGTTCTAAAATTAAGATCAGTAAAGCGGTGATCATATTTATTACCGCAACTAAGATCATCAGCACAATAATTATTATGCCGTTAATATCCAGTTTATCCAGCCAAACAAAAATATTTGAGTAAATATCTTTTACAGAACTAATGCTGTAATTGTATCCAATAAGGGCTTCAATTTCGTTTTTGCATGTTTCAAGGTCGTTAAAGTCGTTTAATTTTATCTCGTAACTGCCCGCCATTGTTGCATCCCAGTAATTTAATTTGCGGATCTGTTTAATATCCACAAAAGTTAAATTATTATCAAAATCAGAAAAATCGGTTTTAAAAATACCGCAAATGTTCAGACTCCGCGATCGTTGTTCCGATTTAATAACCGTTTCTTTTATTGTACTATCGTAAACTTCGTGGCGAACAATAAAATAAATAAGCATTTTTTCATTTAATTTAAGGTCTAATTTATCTACTAATGCCTTGCTTATTAAAATATCTTTGCCGGCCGCGCTATCGTTAAATTCGGGCATTTTACCTTCGAGCAAATGTTGTTTTAAAAATCCAAAATCGTAATTCCCGTCAATTCCCTTTAATAAAATGCCTTCGTTCTCTGTTTTGGTTTTTAAGATCCCGTTTTTAAATGCTGATAGTTGAATGTGTTTTATTAAAGGGATTTTTCGCAATAAATTCAATGTGTCTTCGTGAATACTTATGGGTTCGGGCTCGTTGCTTGGGTTAACGTTAATATTGCCGATGGAAAGATCCATTGTTAAGCCTGTAATTTTGCGGGTGATCTCTTTTTTAAAGCCAATAACCACGCCCAAAGTGAGTAACATTACCGCAACCCCCAAAACAATGCCTATTATGCCTATTTTTACAATAGGCTTAGAGATGTTACCTTTGTCCTTACCGGAAACGGAAATTTTATCGGCTATAAATTTTTCTATACTCAAACAATGTTCTTGAAAAACAAAAATAACAAATTCATTGGCTTAACCATTGCCTTATTATGTTTATTTGTGCAAACAAAAGCGCAAATCGGATTAACAATAAAGAGTTTTTCTTCCGTTACCTGCGGCGACCAACAATTTGATAAATATTTACCGCTTCTTAAAAACAAAAGAGTGGCTGTTATCACCAATATTACCGGGGTTATTGGCAATGTAAGTATTGTTGATACACTACTGAAATTAAAAGTGGATGTTAAAAAGATCTTTGGTCCCGAGCACGGTTTTAGGAGTGATATTGACGCGGGCGAAAAAGTAAAAAGCAATACAGATGCAAAAACAGGGCTTCCGGTAATTTCACTTTACGGTGCAAATAAAAAACCGACAAATGAGCAGCTGGCTGATGTTGATCTTGTAGTGTACGATATACAAGATATTGGCGTTAGATTTTACACATACATCTCTACCATGTGTTACGCTATGGAGGCCTGTGCCGAAAATAACAAGGAGTTTATTGTGTTAGACAGGCCCAACCCGAATGGATTTTATATTGACGGACCTGTTTTAAAAGATGAGTTTAAAAGTTTTTTGGGCTTGCACAATGTGCCTTTGGTTTATGGCATGACCTGCGGAGAGTATGCGATGATGGCGAATGGAGAAGGCTGGCTCAAAAATAAAATAAAATGTAAGCTTACGGTTATTTCATTACTAAATTACGAAAGAAGGGCTTCTTACGATCTTCCGGTAAAGCCATCACCAAATATCCCAAATAGCCTGGCGGTTTTACTTTACCCGAGTTTAGGATTGTTTGAAGGAACAATAGTAAGTTTGGGGCGAGGAACAAGTTTTCCATTCCAGGTTATAGGGCATCCTGATTATCCGGATACAAATTTTTATTTTATCCCTAAAGAAACAGCTATCTCAAAAACGCCAAAATATATAAATCAAAAGTGTTATGGGATGGATCTTCGAACTGAAAAAAATATAAAGGAACATTACCGTCGGCTCAATTTGGATTGGCTAAGAACGATGGTGATCAAACTAAGGAAGACTGATTTTTTTGATAAGAATTTTAATTTTCACGCGGGAAATTCTGAATTGCAGGAACAGATCAAGTCGGCAAAAACTTTTGGAGAAATAAGGAGAACCTGGCTGAAAGATACTGACACTTTTAAGAAGATCAGGAAGAAATACCTTTTGTATGCGGAGTTTTGAATAATTACAAAATAAAATCCAAATAATTATCCGGATGAATGACTTCAAATTTTGCTTTTGGATATGATTTTGAAAAGAATACAGGCGCTTTAATTTTTTTTGGTTTCCATTTCATTTCAAAGGCCCTTACAGTTTTGTTTTCTACTTCAATAAGGTCTAGTTCTTGTTGATCATAG
>JANYBY010000299.1 GCA_025360565.1 Bacteroidota bacterium | reverse complement strand
CATTAAATACATCATCACTTTCATGCCGGGCATTTGTGTGTTTTGCTGCGGCATCATGCTGCTGTTAAAATACGTGTAAAATATAGTGCTTACAAACATCAACGCAGCAAATAAACTTACGTGATCGCCGTATAATGTGCTCAAAACGGGAACCTCTCCATACGTCCAAATACTATCATAAGTACTTAGATCATCTGCCCATAAAAAACTTGCCTGCCGCAGTTCAATTGCTGCCGGAATAAAAGCGAACAAAGCAATTAATATTGGAAATTGTAACAGCAAAGGTAAACAGCCCGAAAGCGGGTTTACGCCGGCCTTACGGTACAATGCCATTTGATCCTGCTGCTTTTTCATTGGATCAGGATTTTTTTCGTACTTGGCAGCTAAGGCATCTGTTTCCGGTTTTAAAACACGCATTCTTGCCCCGCTCATATAGGTTTTATAAGCAATTGGCAATAAAATAATTTTTAAAATTACAGTCAAAATTAAAATTACCCAACCAAGATTTAAACTTCCCAATGAGTTAAATAAAGGAATAACCATCCATTTGTTTATATAACTAAAAATGCTCCATCCCGTTGGCACAATTTTTTCCAATTCAAGATCATACTTTTTTAAAGTGTTGTAATGATTAGGGCCGAAATAAAATTTAAAAGCAAATTTTTCGTTAGCGCCATGATTATACGGTATACCTAATTCTGTTGAAACCGCTTTTACAATTGTATCAGAATTTGGCCTTAAGCCTAACTTAATAAAACTTCCACTTTTGTTAAACACATTATCGGCAATAATACTCGCGTTAAAAAATTGTTGTCTGAAACAAACCCATTTAATATCGGCCTCGTTAATTTCTTTTTGCTCGTCTTTTAGCGGATTAATATAATCCGGATCATTAATGGTTTGTTTAAAATAAACCGTTGTGGATCCTTCTCTTTCCTTTATAATGTGTTTTTCCTGACTCGGGTAAAGCATGCTCCAGTTAAGCTGCAATTGGTCTTCGGTTTGCGAAATAATAGTTTGCATGCCCACAAAACGAATTTCCGAATTTACCATGTAATCATTTGGTTTTAATGAATACACGTATTCAATATAACTTCCTGGTTTGGCAGTTTCTAATTTTAAAGTAATTGCGTTTGCTGTTTGGTTAACAGATTTAAAATAAAAACTATCGGTTGAAAAAACGCGCGAGCGGTCGTAAGCGTTTAATTTTAACGCAAAGGAAGTTGAATCGGAGTTAAATAAAATAAGTGGCGCGTTGTTTCCCGGGCGGTGGTATTTTTTTAATTCTACTTTTTCAATTTGTCCGCCTTTATTGCTGATAGTGGCTTTTATTAATTCGTTCTCAATTGTAAAAGTTTCTTTTTTACCTTGAAGTGAAACCGAAAAATCTTTAAAATTATCGGTTAATAAAGCCGTTTTTACCGAATCTGAAACAACAGTACCTGAATTGATGGCTTTAATGGTTGTATCCTGCGCTTTTTGAATGGCGGTGATTTTTTCAAGTTCTTTTGCTTCGGTAATGCGCTTGGCAGTTTCTATAGAATCCCTTACCTGCTTATTACGGGCTATTTGCTCTTTTGAAGGGCCGCTAACAAACAGCCAAATACCCAGAATACCTGCAATTAAACCCAGACCAATTAACGATTTTTTGTCCACCTATCTTATTTATTATTGGGCGCAAATGTAATGTTATTTAGTTGGGTAAAAAAACTAAAACAGGTTAAAAACCATGAATTTGGCGGTAAGCATAATAAATGGGCGGGTTAATATTGAAAGCTTGATTAATCGTTACTTTTTTAAAATTTTTTGGGCGCCCCCGCCTGCATCAAAAATTTCGGCGGGCAGGCGGGCGGGCCACTGCAGGCTCCGCTTCCTGCCTACCGTCAGGCAGGCGCTACGGTTTTTTGGCTCGCCTGAAAAAGGCGACCAAAAGAACCAAGCCCTTCGTGTCCCTGCCTACCGGCAGGCAGGCCTGACGCAGCTCCGCGATTTAATGTTTTGATTTTTAAAACATCACTGATTTTCTGCAAATTAAAGTCTTAGTTATTTAATTTAAATCGAGCAAATGATGCGGCTCTCAGACCATAAGATGGTCAATTTGTAATTAATTTTTTACCGGCACTGTTTTTATAAAAGAGGTTATATTTCGAAAATTAACCTGATTGGTACCAACAGTTTGAATATTGTTTTTATAAAAATTACATTGTATAACCGCTGTTGAAGTAGTTACTAATGCTGCAAAACCCGAGGCATTTATAGTTACCGCCCCCGCCGAAGTTAAAGCGGTGTATGATGCAGCGGCGGGTGAACCGCTTTTAGAAATGAGCACCTGCACCTCATCCGCGTAATGCGAACCTGTTAAAGAAACAATAAAGTTTTGCGATTTTGAAATTGTATCGGGCCAATAAACATAATCGGCATACGTGGCGTATCCATTGTTGTTGGTAACCGTAAATGCGGGAATAACCGAGCCTGTACCTATCCATATAAAAGGACTTGATAGTGCCACGTTTGTTGTATCGGTATAAGAGAAAAAATTACTTTTAAAAACTTTGCCATTTAAACTAATGCTGCCGGCATTTAAAAATGGGCCGCCCGGCGAGCTAAAATTATTAAGCGTTGAAGTTGTAAACATAGCGGTGTTTTGCGCGTTGGTTACACTATACGTTACACCGCTAAGTATGCTGTATATTTTTTGGTTAGAGCACATGCTGTTAAAAGTTACCGGCGCACCGCCACCTGTTGTTGTGCCGGCGGTAGAGCTTGTGGTGGCGCCGGTGGTAGTAATAGTGGGAGGTGTGGATTCATCCTTCTTTTTGCATGAAAAAATAAGGACAAATGTTAAAAGTATAATTGGGATAAGGTGTTTCATTTCTATTAAGTAAATGTAGTGAAAAAAACGACTTATGCAATTAGTCTTTGTTGCCACAGATTATTCCGAAGGGATGCCTTCGGCACACAAATTTTCACAGATTTCTGTCGCAGATTTTTTTAAGTTAATATAATACGTTTAAATGTGAGCGGGTTTTCCCCAAAATTTATAATTAAGCCAAGGGTTAATTTTATACGTTTCTTTTCGCATTGGAAAATCTTTTTTTCTTGAGTAATACCATTAGCTCATATAAAATAGGCTGAATATGCGCATTTATTTTTTATCAAGACAATGATAAAAACCATTTGCATAGCCCAAGCTATGGAAATGGTTTTTGAAGATGTATTGATGAAAAAGAAACAGTAGACTGGACTATTTTATATGAGCTAATGGTATAAAACACCTCCGGGTCTTTAACTATTAGCATGATTTATATTTTAATCTGTGAATGAAATCTGTGCGAATCTATGATCCCGATAGCTATCGGGACTGTGGCATAATAAACGAGTTTCTTTCGCAATGGTTGGGCCAGGGATGGAGCGGCATGTTTGAGCTCGGGCGAAGTTTTCTCGCCCAGCGAGTAGCGACAGCCCGGTGCCGGTGCGGATTGCTGCAAAATAACGATCCGCACCGGCAGGACCCCAAATAATACAATTTTGAGTACAGCCATGTTTTTTAACAGATGCTAATTACTACAATTTGTAGCAACCAATAGCCATAATACATAGTAACTTAGAAGTCTAAAAGAAAGTACAAATGGAACGTTCGGTAATGCATATAGATCTGGATTCGTTTTTTGTTTCGGTTGAGCGCCTTAATAACCCAAAGCTAATAGGTAAGCCCGTATTAGTAGGCGGCACAAGCGATCGCGGCGTGGTAGCATCGTGCAGTTACGAGGCCCGTACCTTTGGCATACACTCTGCCATGCCTATGCGAATGGCCAAACAACTATGTCCCGAAGCCATTATTATAAAAGGCGATACCGAACAGTACAGTAAATATTCGAACGAGATCACTGATATTATTCACAGCAAAGTGCCGCTTTACGAAAAAACATCTATTGATGAGTTTTATATTGACCTAACAGGCATGGATAAATTTTTTGGCTGTTATAAAATAGCACAGGATGTGCGGCAAACTATTATGAAAGAAACCAATTTGCCGATCTCATTTGCTTTATCAACCAACAAAACCGTTGCCAAAGTTGGCACCGGAGAAGCCAAACCCAACGGAGAAAAAGAAATTAAACGGGGCACGGAAAAAAAATTTTTAGCGCCGCTTTCGGTAAAAAAAATTCCGATGGTGGGCGAAAAAACCTATCAACTTTTACGGGGCATGGGCGTAATGTGGATACGCACAGTGCAAGAAATGCCAATGGAGTTAATGGAACAGGTGCTTGGCCAAAACGGAACGATGATCTGGAAAAAAGCCAACGCCATTGATAATTCGCCGGTAGAACCTTATTCGGAACGCAAATCCATTTCAACCGAACGCACATTTGACAGGGATACCATTGATGTAAAAGCATTAAAATCGTTATTGATAAGTATGACAGAAAAACTGGCTTATCAGTTAAGGCAGGAAGAACAATTAACCGCTTGTGTTACGGTAAAGATACGTTACTCCGATTTTAATACGTTTACTATGCAGGCGCGCATTCCGTACACATCGCTCGATCATACACTCATGCAAAAAGTGGGAGAGCTGTTTGATAAATTATATCAGCGGCGAATGCTGATACGTTTGATCGGCGTGCGTTTTAGTCATTTAATACAAGGCAGCTACCAGTACAATATGTTTGAAGATTGCTCAAAACAATTGTTATTGTACCAGGCCATGGATAAAATGCGAAAACGTTATGAAGACGATTCCATTATAAAAAGAGCTTCGGGCATGGAAATAAGTCATAGTAATTTTAACGCATTTGGAGGCGGTAAAAAAAATCTGGAGAAGGAGGCAAAAGAATATTTGGAGAAGAAGGCGGAGAGCATCGCCATTTTAAAACAAAAGCCAAACAATAAAGTGATGTATGAGTAATTTAATAAATATTTCGGATGAAAAAATTAAACGCATAGCTTGTCAGGCGGAGGGTTGAAATGTCGAAGTGGTTTCGAGAGCCTCAACCACCCGATCGCTGAGGTTCTCGAAGCGAACGGGTTGTCAGGTCGAGCGGAGTCGGGACCAACATTTAAAAAATGCTCCGTAGGAACAATATATTGGTAGAAAATAAAAATACTACGAGAAAAATATGCAACAAAACACCGTTAAAAAATGTTCCGTAGGAACAATATATCGGTAGAAAATAAAATTTATACAACAAACACCGCCAAAATGTTCCGTAGGAACAAGATATCGGTAGAAAATAAAAATAATACGAGAAAAAATACACAACAAAAACACCACCAAAATTGTTCCGTAGGAACAATATATCGGTAGAAAAATAAACAATTAATAATGAGTTCCGTAGGAACGAAATTTCGGTAAAAAAAACAATTAATAATGAGTTCCGTAGGAACGAAATAAATAAGAAACCATATGGCAAACACATACACGCAAATACACATCCAGGCTGTTTTTGCAGTACAAAATCGCGAATGCGTTATTCAAGATCAATGGAAAAACGAATTGTATAAATACATTTCAGGAATTATAAAAAATAATAATCACAAGCTAATTGCCATTAATGGGATGCCGGATCACATTCATATTTTATTTGGCATGAGAGCGAATCAATCGTTATCCGATTTATTACAGGACATTAAGGGTAGTTCTTCAAAATGGATCAACGATAAAAAATTTGTAAAAAATAAATTTTCATGGCAAGAAGGGTACGGAGCATTTTCTTATAGCAAATCGCAGCTACCGAAGGTAATTGCTTATATAGAGAATCAGGAAGAGCATCACCGCAAAAAAGATTTTTTAAAAGAATATACGGAGTTGCTTGAGGCATTTGAGGTGGAATATAATGAACAATACCTCTTCAAATCTATTAATGATTGCGTGCCTACGGCACTCCGCTAATTAGGGTTATGTTTTTTACCAATATCTTGCTCCTAAAGGAGCACACATTAATTTTGACAGACAATTAAATCAAAAAATACTACGTAAAATATACGCCTAAAATGTTCCGTAGGAACAAGATATCGGTAGAAAATAAACCCCAGTCAAAACGAGTTCCGTAGGAACGGGATAGGATACGTATTAATTTGATAACCTATAAAAAACATATTCAATAAACACCGCCAAAATGTTCCGTAGGAACAAAATATCGGTAGAAAATAAACCCCAGTCAAAACGAGTTCCGTAGGAACGGGATAGAATACGTATTAATTTGATAACCTATAAAAAACATATTCAATAAACACCGCCAAAATTGTTCCGTAGGAACAATATATCGGTAGAAAAATATATCCAACAAAACACCGCCAAAAATTGTTCCGTAGTAACAAAATATCGATAGAAAATAAACCCCATACCAAAATGAGTTCCGTAGGAACGGAATAGAGTGATGAAAAATAACGGACCAGATGCCGCGCGGTAACATGATTCTTTAAGATGCCAAATTGGCTCCTTTAAAGAAAATAATTATTTAAATGGAACGCTGATAACGCAGATGGTTATGATTACCACCCATAAAAATCATACTAAATCATAAGCGATCAGCGTCATCTGCGTTCTATAAAAAAATGCTTCTCAACTGCCACACATATTATAGTTTTTGCTACGGCACGCTGTCGCCCGAAGAGTTGCTGAACCAAGCGGAACAAAAAGGCTACACTTCTTTTGCTTTAACCGATATTAATAATACGTCGGCCTGTCTGGATATGATCCGCTTATGTAAAATAAAAAACATAAAACCAAAAGTGGGAATTGATTTTAGAAACGGCGTTGCGCAAAAATACGTGGGCATTGCCATCAATAACCAAGGCTTTAACGAGCTTAACCAACATCTTTCATTTCATTTGCACGGCAGTATTCAATTCGAAGAACAAGCCCCCGCATTTACCAACGCCTATATTATTTATCCGCTTCAAAATTACACGGGCTGGCATTTGCGCGAAAATGAATTCATTGGCGTATCGGTAAAAGACCTTTCGGGTTTTACGTTTTTATCCTTAAAACAAAATCAAAATAAATTAGTGGCCATGCAGCCCGTAAGTTTTTCGGGTAAAAAACAATTTAACGCACACCGGTTGTTACGCGCCATTGATACCAATAATTTATTAAGCAAATTACCCGTAACAGAACAGGCCGGCCAGGACGAACAAATGCCCATTTGTGAAGACCTGTACGCGACTTACGCTAAGTTTCCGCAGATCATTCATACAACAGTTGATCTATTGAACGATTGCAGTATTAGTTTTGATTACGGTAAATTAAAAAGCAAAAATTTAAAACATTACACGGGCAGCCAAGCCGGCGATCTTGAATTGCTTCGCCAAAAATGCGAAGAGGGTTTAATATACCGCTATCCAAACGCATCACGCGATGTAAAAATTCGAATGGAAAAAGAACTGGACACCATTGCAACAATGAATTTTGCTTCTTACTTTTTAATTAACTGGGATATTATAAAATATGCGCAGCACAAAAATTATTATTACGTTGGGCGCGGAAGCGGCGCCAACAGCATATTGGCTTACCTTTTACAAATAACAGATGTGGACCCCATTAAACTCGATCTGTATTTTGAACGTTTTATAAATATACACCGCGCCAATGCGCCCGATTTTGATATGGATTTTTCGTGGAAAGACCGCGACGATATTACCCGTTATATTTTTGAAAGATTTAATGAGCACGGCACAAAAAACCGCGTGGCCCTGCTTGGCGCATACAACACATTTCAAAGCGATGCGGTTATTCGCGAGCTTGGAAAAGTATTTGGCTTGCCACCCGGCGAAATTGATAAATTACAAAGCCCGCATAAATATCCCGAAACAGATGCGATCGGAAAACAAATTATAAGGTACAGCAAACTCATTCACGGTTTCCCAAGTCACTTAAGCGTTCATTCAAGCGGTATCATTATTTCCGAAGAACCTATTACCGCTTATAGCGCCACCATTATGCCGCCAAAGGGTTATCCCACCACACAATTCAGCATGCTCGAGGCGGAAGATGTGGGCTTATTTAAATTTGATATTTTAAGTCAGCGTGGTTTAGGAAAAATAAAAGACGCACTCGAAATTATTAAAGAAAATAAAAATATAACGGTCGACATACATAATGTTGAACCTTTGTATGCCGACGAAAAAATAAAAGATCTTTTACGGATAGGAAAAACAATAGGCTGTTTTTATGTGGAGTCGCCAGCCATGCGTATGCTGTTGGCCAAATTACGCGCCGATGATTATTTGCGTTTGGTGGCCGCAAGTTCCATCATCAGGCCCGGCGTTGCAAAAAGCGGAATGATGCGTGAATACATTGTGCGTTTTCGCGATAAAAAATTGCGTGATGCTGCCCGGGCGCAGTTACCCGAATTGTATGATCTGTTGCGCGAAACATATGGCGTAATGGTTTACCAGGAAGATGTAATTAAGGTGGCTCATCTTTTTGCGGATCTTACTTTAGCCGAAGCCGATTATTTACGCAGAGGCATGTCGTGGAAATTTAAACAGCGAAATGAATTTGAAGCGGTGAAAAATAAATTTTATGCTAACTGCCTGGAGAAAGGCCATGCGTTCGAATTAGTAGAAAAAATATGGACGCAGATTGAAAGCTTCGGCAATTTTGCTTTTTCAAAAGGACACTCGGCCAGTTACGCCGTTGAAAGTTATCAGGCCATGTTTTTAAAAGCCTATTATCCCTGAGAGTACATGGTGGCCACGCTGAATAATGGTGGCGGCTTTTACAGAACAGAATTGTATATACACGAAGCCCGTATGCATGGCGCAATTATAATAACGCCCTGCATAAACAACAGCCATGTTTTATGTAAAATAAAAGGGAACACCATTTATTTAGGCCTTCAAATGATAAACGAACTACAGGAACATACAAGAAATGAGATCATAAACGAACGCGAACATAACGGTTTGTACCTTGACGTTAACGACTTTATTAAACGCGTGCGTATTTCGGTTGAACAAATGCGTTTATTGGTGCGCGTTGGCGCTTTTAATTTTACCGGAAAAAATAAAAAAGAATTATTATGGGAAATTCATACGCTCATTAATCCCGCAAAAAAAATCAATGAGAAAGAATTATTCGATATAAAACCAAAAAAATGGGACCTTCCCGTTTTAAGCAGTTTTAAACTGGATGAAGCTTTTGATGAAATAGAATTGTTAGGCTTTTCATTATGTCCGCCCTTTGATCTGTTAAGAGATAAATTACCTTCCGATCTCACAGCAAACCAGCTGAAAAAATATGTTGGCAAAACAATAACTATTGTGGGTTATCTGGTAACAGTAAAAAATACTTCAACCTCAAAAGGAGACCGCATGTATTTTGGCACTTTTACCGATACCGAAGGGCATTGGATAGACACGGTTCATTTTCCCGATTCCGCAAAACAATTTCCGTTTACCGGTCCTGGCTGCTACCTACTCGGCGGTAAAGTTGTTGAAGAGTATGATTTTACAAGCATTGAAGTAAATTACATGAAACGCTTGCCGGTAATTGACAGGGAACAACTCATTGAAAATACCGAAACGCTGCCAATCATTACACCACATTAAACCCTTTGCTTTTTATGCTTTTTTAATTGCAAGCAAACTCATATTTGATTACCTTTGATTAGTAATTTAAAACCATGTTTAAAAAAATTTTACTCATATCCGCTTTTGTTTGCTTTTCGGTTAACCTGCATGCGCAATTATTATTGCAAGGCACCGAATTTAATATTTTAGGCCGCATTAAAGGCGATGGTTATGTATATGATGAAGCCGACAAAATGATAGGCCATATTAAAAAGGATGGAATGGTAACCGATAAAAAAGCGTTGGTTATAGGTTACATTAAATTAGACGGCACTATTACTGATGAGGCTTTTAAAATACTTGGTCATCTTAAGTTAGACGGCACTATAAAAGATGCCACCGAAAAAATTATTGGTTATATAACAGACGACGGCACCGTTCAAAATCAAAATAAGGAAATAATCGGCTATGCCAAAGGCGTGCCAAAAGGCTGGGCCGCCGCCTATTTTTTCTTCCTTTTCTAAGATCTGTTAAAATTTTCTTCGTTTATTCAAATTTTAACATCGTTTGGGGCCAAATAAATCTTAAAGCAAATGATGTGACTTAATTAAGCCAAAGGTTATTCGTAATACATGCAGTGCTATTGTTTGCTTTTTCCAAAAAGAAAATGTAACTTTGAATAAGTTATCATATCCTGATCCCGCCATGAAAAAATTAATACTTGTTTTTGTTCTTGGATTGCAGATGAACTTTTTTGTTGAAGCTCAAGGATGGGTATATAAGTACGTGCCAGACCCAAACTTCAGGTCTTTCTTAAATACAAACTATCCTTTACTAATGGATCTGTCAGGAGATTCCATTTGTAGTAATTGTTGGGCATATTACGGGGCAATTAATTTTCTTAATGTTTCAGGTCAAGGTATTACAGATCTTTCCGGAATAGAATATTTCTCTAACCTTGACTCTTTGGATTGTTCTAATAATCTATTGACCACCTTCCCAACTTTAAACCCTTGGGCGGGTAGCTTTAGCAAACTTTTTTGTCATGATAATTTATTGACCTCCATTCCTTACAATCCCGCTTTATATCTTTTTAATACTATAGATTGCCGGAACAACCGTCTCACCAGTTTACCCAAAATGCCATCTTATTACAGAGTTTTATGCGGGAACAATAATATTACATGTTTTCCACAATTTGATGCAAATGCGGCTACTCTTTCCCTCCTCCCTAATCCAGCCACTTGCCTGGCCAATCATGTACCCGTAATGGACGTCACCCTGCAAGCAATGCCTATTTGCGGAGTTGGAAATCCATATAATTGTCCGGGGATGAATGCAATTTCAGGCAATATTTATAAAGACATGAACGCCAATTGCACCTATGACAACGCAGATTTAAATTTAGACAATCTTCCTGTAAAATTATACAACAGTAGCGGCAGTCTTATTGCCCAATATTACTCATCATGGTACACCGGAAAATATTCCATGAATGTTCCAGGTCCTGATACCTTTTCTGTTTTTGTGGACACAATGAGCAATCCAGTTGTACCACAGTGCTTGCATCCGGGGGTTGATTCTTCCAATATTGTATTGTCCTTAGCCAATCCATCCATTACTAACGTAAATTTTAATTTTAAATGTAAACCAGGGTTTGACGTTGGTTGTGTAGGCGGAACATTTCATGGGGCGATATTTCCGGGGTATCTATATGAAACGTGGCCATTCGCGGGCGACGTTGGAAGCTATGGCCAGTTAAGCTGTTCTTCGGGTATCAGCGGACAGATAAAATTACATATAACTGGTCCAGTTTCAGTTGTAGGCAGTAATAATTTAAGCGCTGTCATCAACGGAAATACGGTTACATTCCCTGTCTCCGATTTCGGTTTATACAGAGTAATAAATTCTAGCTCGGGACACAATAACCTTGTTGTAAATGTGCAAACTTTTACTTCAGCAGTACTTGGAGACCCTATTTGTGTTAGTATTACCGTTACTCCTACATCCGGCGATAATAACCTAAGCAATAATACTTACACCTATTGTTATTACGTTGGAAATTCCAGAGACCCAAACAGTAAATCAGTTTACCCGGTTGATGTCGTACCCGGTTATCACGATTGGTTTGTTTATAATATAGAATTTCAAAATGACGGGAACGCCGCCGCACGAAATATACGTATTGTTGATACATTGGATACGAACCTTGACTTAAGTACCCTTCAAGTTGTAGGTAATAGTCACCCTGTTACACTTTCCGTGAATGGTAATG
>JANYBY010000261.1 GCA_025360565.1 Bacteroidota bacterium | reverse complement strand
AGTACTTGTGCAACTGGCCTGCGTTGTGGTAGGTGTCGCTGTTAACGCTTGACCGATCGGTAAAAATGAAATGAAGGTGCTCGACACAGGGCCCGTTTGGCCTACTGCACCTTGCGTGGCGCCGTTAGATGTCATTTCGGTTACAGCCGCTGAAGTAGTGGTTCCGTTCAAACCTCCATTTACAACAGGCACCACAGGACCAACAGAGATGGCACCAAAACCGCCGCCACCGCCGCCACCGCCGCCTTCGCTCTCATTGTTTAATATTAATTCATTGCCTCCATTACCTCCGTTAGCATTTACTATTTGTGTACCAACCATTGCTCCGGTTTTTACAACTATGCTACCGCCTGCACCGCCGCCGCCCACTCCATCACAATTACAGCCAACGGAGTTAAGCGCAGTAATTCCGTTTGATGTAATATTTCCGTTACCTGTAATTCCGGTGGTTGCAATTAAATAAACTATTCCGCCGCCGTTTCCGCCGCCGCTTCCTGCCGCGTTATTTTCGTGACCGGCACCTCCGCCTCCGCCAAAATAAATTCTCGATTCAGCATTAATATTTATCAAAGGCCTTCCGCCAAGGCCACCGGCTTCTCTTCGCGAATCGCCGCCCCAGCCTGGGTTTCCGGGGCCCTGCACTAATGCATTTAAATTTGCGTTGGCCCAGGCGTAACCGCCGCGTCCGCCACCTGATGAATTTGTAAGCGCGTTTCCATTGGTAATATATCCAGGATCGAGTGCCCATGAGGCTAACGGATTGTTTGGATTAACGATCATAATTCCCTGGCCGTTCCACGCGTTTCCATTGGTACCATTGGCTCCGCCACCGCCCGATGAGTTTGTGCCATTAGCACCGCCCCCGGCGTTTGCCGCGGCACCTCGTCCTTGTCTTCCGCCAATTACATCGTAATCGGTTTGGTAACCAAATATGCCTTCGCCTTTTTCAGCACCTTCGCCGGTAATATTTGTAAAGTATGTTGCAATATTTGTTATGTAAGGTGAGTTAACTAATGCGCCTCCTCTAAAGCCTGAACCCGATGCGGAAATACTTCCGTTATTTGTAATATTTGTGGCGTGAATTACAACCAAACCTCCAAAGCGATAAGGTGTTCCGGCGATCACTGTATCCGTCCATGCCTTTGCAACTACACTTGCCCCTCCATTAATTGTAAGATTAGTGTATTGCGGAACCTTTACTGCCTGCACCCTGCCGGCCGTTGCGTATGAATTTGTAAATGTAGTTTGTGTGGTAATTGTGTTTCCGTTTACGGTTGCTACATATTTAAATTCAAATAAACCGGCGCTGTTGTACGCGGTAACATTACCATAAACAAGCGCGTTCGTTTGATCCATTGCACAGCCTTGTGCCTGATAAACCATAATAAGATCGCCCGGACATAAAGAAAATCCGGGGCCTGTGCTGAGTATTACCGTGTTGCTGCCCGCGGAAATATTTGAGGCAACAGGACAATATTTATTTAATACCTGATTGGCGGTGCCTGCCGTGTAAGCGCCGTCTTTACCGGGTTGTGCAAAAGTAGCGTAGTTTAATAAGGATATTGCAGCTAGTGTAAAAAGTTTTTTCATGTAGGGTTTTTTATTTCAAAAATTAAAGCGAGTGAATTTCACAATTTCATTACCAGAATAAAAATAAGAAAATAAACGAGTTAAAACAAAGTTAAATTGTACACTGTTTTACAATAATAAATTTTGCTTGGGGGAAGATCTATTTCATGAACTCAGAAACATGCCTTTCCGCTTTTTCAAAAGCGTCTTCCAGTATTTCGTTCAATATAAAAGCATCAAACAGCTCGGCTGTTTTTAATTCTTTTTCCGCTTTAGCAACCCGGCGGGCAATGCTTTCGGGACTATCGGTACTTCTTGAGTGCAAACGTTCTTCTAAAATTTTTATACTTGGCGGCATCACAAAAATTGCAAGGGCCTTTTCTTTAAACTGACTTTTTAAATTTAACCCGCCTTCCACATCAATATCAAAAATTACAAATTTTCCTTTGTCCCAGATCTTTTGTACTTCACTTTTTAAAGTGCCGTAATAAGTGCCGGGATAAACTTCTTCCCATTCTAAAAACTCGCCGGCCTCTATCTTTTTTTTAAACTCTTCGGGCGATAAATAGTGGTAATCTTTTCCGTGCTCTTCTACGCCGCGTTTAGGCCTGCTTGTGGCAGAAATAGAAAATTCAATTTGTTGAGGGAATGTTTTTAAAAGATGCCTTACAATAGTAGTTTTACCTGAGCCCGATGGAGCCGAAAAAATGATAAGTTTACCTTTACGCATGTACAAAGATACGCAATATTAATTTTGTAATAGAACCATGTTAAAATCCCATAATTTACCCTGTTAACCTTATCTTTTTACCATTAATCCTATTATTCATTTTTTTAACCATCTTTCTTGTAATTTTACATCGTATTTCATGAGAAAACACTTTATACTCTTTATTTTATTAATTTCTTTTATTGCGAAAGCGCAATTTCCGGGCGGTGGCGGTAATAAGGATATGATGAAAGCCATGAGCGATATCAAGGGCCGTGTTTATGGCAGGATTCTTGACGCGAAAACAAAAAAACCGGTTGAGTTTGCTTCGGTAGTTGTGCTTTGGCATAATAAAGACAGCTTAATTGGCGGATCTTTAACAAAAGAAAACGGAGATTTTAATATTGAGAATTTACCATCGATGGGCGGCTTCAGGTTAAGAGCTACACAGATCGGTTATAAAAAATACGAAACCAAGATCTACATTCAAATGCCCAATAAAATTGAGCAGGATCTTGGAAATATTTCTTTTGAGCTGGATGAAAAACAATTAAAAGAAGTTGAAGTAACCGCCGAAAAAAGTACCGTTGTTATGTCGATAGATAGAAGAACTTACAATGTTGATAAAGACATTTCGGTTAGGGGTGGAACGGCGGTTGATGTAATGAAAAATGTACCGGGCGTTACGGTTGACGCTGATGGTAACGCGCAATTACGAAACCAAAGCCCAATGATATATGTAGACGGAAGACCCACAACCCTTTCGCTGCAGCAAATTCCGGCCGACCAGATAGAACGCGTGGAAGTGATCACCAACCCATCGGTTAAATTTGACGCGAGCGCAACCGGCGGTATTTTAAATATTGTAATGAAAAAGAATTTAAAACCGGGGTACAACGGAATGATAATGGCAAACATTGGCACTAGCGATAGATACGGCGGAATGACGAATTTAAATTTAAAAGAAGGTAAATGGAATTTAACTACCATGTATTCATATAACCAGGCAATAAATAACACTTTAGGTTATACGCATCGTACACAATTGGATAGTTTAAAAAATCCATCGGGTTATTTTAATCAGGATAATGAAACGCGATTTGCAAATATTTTTCACTTTGGTAAAATAAGTTTGGATTATAATATTAATAACCGCAACACTATTACGTTTGGCGGAATGATAGTGGCAGGACAATTTAAAACCAGCGAT
>JANYBY010000238.1 GCA_025360565.1 Bacteroidota bacterium | reverse complement strand
GTTGATCGCTTATGGCAACATAGGTTCGCTGTATATAACAATGGGGCAGCTTGAAAAAGCAAAAGTTTACGAATTAAAAAGTTTGGCAATTGCCGAAAAAAATAATAAACAAGATCAGTTAGCCACCTTATATATCAATTTATGCGCATTAGAACTTAAATTGGGGCATTTTGAAAAGTGCATTGAGTATGGGAATAAAAGTATTGAAATTAATAAAAAAATTGATAATAAGAACGGGCTCTGCACGGCGATTGGTAATATTGGAAGCGCAAATGAGGGATTAAAACACGTTGACAAAGCTCTTGAATGTTATGAATCGTGTTATACAATTGCCCTCGAAATAAAAAATGTTTATGAGCAGGTACGAGCTTTAGGAGATATTGGAAGAATACTTCAGGAAAGAAAAAAATATAAAGAAGCGATCGAATATTATCTCAAAGAAAAAAATTTATCCAAAGAAAATAAGATCAACATCAACTTATACGAGGCCTATTTTGGATTGTACTCCTGTTATAAAGGCTTAGGCGACAAAAAAAATGCTTTAGTAAGTTATGAATCATATTTCGAATTTTATCTCCTTGCTCAAAAAGAATCCAATAAAGAAGAGGTAAATAAAAAAGAAGCTGAGTTTGAATTTAACAAACAAGCGGTTGCCGATAGTATTAAAAATGTTGAAAAGAACAGGTACAAAGATGAGATCCTAAACGCGAATAAAGCTCAAATAGAAAAAGACCACATTTTAAAAATTGTTTTAACCGTTGGCCTTATCTTTTTCATTTTATTTGGCGTACTTATTTTTAACCGATTTAGGATAACCAACCGCCAAAAAGTAATTATTGAAGCAAAGAACAAACAAACCGAAGAGCAAAAACTGATCATTGAAGAAAAACAAAAAGAGATCTTAGATAGTATTAACTACGCCAAACGGATCCAGGATTCACTACTCGAAAATTTTGATTCGGTTACCAAATTTTTTTCAGAAGCGTTTCTTTTATTAAAACCAAAAGACATTGTAAGCGGCGATTTTTATTGGTTGAGTAAAAAAATAGTGAATAAAAAAATAAGCGCCACCGAATCTTTGGTTGATGAATTGTTTTTTGTTGCCGTGTGCGATAGTACCGGCCATGGCGTACCCGGCGGCTTTATGAGTTTTTTAAACACCGCTTACCTAAGCGAAGCCGTTAACGAAAAACACATTTACGAACCCAATAAAATTTTTGATTACGTTAGAACCAGACTGGTTAATACTATGAGCAAAAATAATCAGCGCGATGGCTTCGATGGTATTTTAATGTGTTTCACAAAAACGTCCTCTTTTATCGATAAACAATTAGTTAATTCAGAACTTAATTTAACTTATGCGGCAGCGCACAACTCACCGGTAATAATAAAAAATAATAAACTAGTTCTGTTAGAGTCAAATAAAATGCCTGTTGGTTTTGGCGAACGAAACGAAAATTTTATCCTCTTTACCCACCCTATTCAAAAAAATGATATTATATATGTAAGCACCGATGGTTACGCCGATCAGTTTGGAGGGCCAAAAGGAAAAAAATTCCAATACAAACAACTTCACGAGGTACTCGCAACCATTAACCCCCTGCCCCTAACAGAGCAATGCGAACTATTAAACAATAAGTTTGAAGAATGGAAAGGCATCCAAAGACAAATTGATGATGTTTGTATCATCGGTATTAAAATATAATTATTGAAACGATTCCTGCCATATTTAATTATTTTTCTTTTTATTGGTAAGGCTTATTTGGTGCGATCGCAAAGCCGAACCATTGATTCGCTCCATAAACTTCTTATTAATTCAAAAGAAGATATTAGCAAAGTAAAAATTTTAAATCAGTTGGGTAAAGATTACTTCGCGGCGGTTGATTATAAAAAAGCCATCGGGTATTATAACGATGCCAAAAAATTATCCGCTTCTTTAAACGATACTATTTATCAACTAACTTCGGTCACTAATTTGGGCGATGCCTACACAGCCCAAGGAGCTTACTCCGCAGCCCTGCATTGTTATTTCGATGCGCTTGATCTGATGCCGGAATCTAAAAAAAATTCGCCCGAACTGGCGCGTCTGCTCAGCTTCATCTCTATCAGTTATTGGCGCGAAACAGAATTATTAAAAGCCCTCGAATTTCAAAAAAAAGCCCTTGCCATTTATTTAAAACTAGGTGACAGAAAAGGCCTTGCTAAAAGTTATAATAATTTGGGGATCATTTATCGCAGCCTCGGAAATTATGGTTACACCCTTGATTATTATTTTAAAGCTGTTGAAATTTCAAAAGATATGGCTGATATAAAAACGCTGATGAACACTTACAATAACATTGGTTATATCTATTACGTTCTGAATAAATATGAAACGGCCTCAAAATATTTTTCCACTTCCTTAAAAATGGCCGAAGAAGAAAATGATCTGGCGCAGGTAGGAATTGTATTGGGTAATATGGGGGCAATAAGTTTTAGAACCAACGATTACAAAACTGCCGAAGCCTATTTATTACGAGCTTTAAAGATCTCGCAGGATCTGAACGATGAGGCAGGTTTGCAGGATATAAATTTTGATCTATATAGAGTATACCAAAAAACAAATAAAATAGAAAAAGCTTTTTTGTGTTATCAGGAATACATTAAAGCAAGGGATATTTTAAAAAATGAAGAAATAGAAAAAGAAACACAGATCGGAGAAATAAAACACGAATTTGAAAAGGAAAAGCTGGAATTGAAAAAAGATCAGGAAAAACGCGATGCCATTTCAAAATCCGAAAAAAAAAGACAACAACAAGTAATTTACGCCGTTTCTGTTTGTTTAATTATTGTAATTTTTCTTTCTATTTTCTTGTATAACCGTTTTAAAATAGCAAAAGCGCAAAAAATTACCATTGAACACCAAAAACATTTGGTGGACGAGAAACAAAAGGAAATATTGGACAGTATCAACTATGCCAAACGGATCCAGGAATCGTTATTCGATAATTTTGACTCCGTTCACAAATTTTTTTCCGACGCGTTTATTTTAAATAAACCAAAAGATATTGTAAGCGGCGATTTTTACTGGCTCAACAAAAAAATAATGAGCAAACAGATCAGCGAAACCGAATCAATTGTAAATGAATTATTTTTTATTGCCGTTTGCGATAGCACAGGCCACGGGGTACCCGGCGGTTTTATGAGCCTTTTAAATACAGCCTATCTCAGCGAAGCCGTTAACGAAAAAAACATTTATGAGCCAAATAAAATTTTTGATTACGTTCGCAAACGATTGATAAACACCATGAGTAAAAACAATCAAAAAGACGGCTTCGATGGTGTTTTAATGTGTTTTCACAAAAGCTTTTCATTTAAAAATAAAACCCTTGTTAATACCGAAATAAAACTGTCGTATGCCGCCGCGTACAACGCCCCGGTATTGGTAACAAACAATAACTTAAACGACCTGGCAGCAAACAAAATGCCGGTTGGCTATGGCGAAAGAAAGGAAGATTTTACACTTTTTAAATACGATCTGGCAAAAGATGATATTATATATATCTTTACCGATGGTTATGCCGACCAGTTTGGCGGGCCAAAAGGCAAAAAATTTATGCATAAAAAGCAAAATAGTTTATTTTTATCAATAAGTAATTTACCTATGAATGAACAAGCTACCGCCTTAAATAGTAACTTTACCGAGTGGAAAGGTAATTTGGGCCAGGTTGACGATGTATTGGTTATTGGTATCAAAATTTAATTTACAATGAGGGTAAAATCGCATTTATTATTTATTTCTTTATTATTTGTCCTGCAGTTTAATGCACAAACTGCACAAAAGAACGATTCCTTAGATCTTCTGCTGTTAAAAGCGCCCGACGATTCTGCTAAGGTAAATCAGCTTATTAAACAGGCTTATACCTTTGATATGGGCTCGTCAAATAGCCGTATTTCAAATTTTATGAGCGCCCTCAGCATCTCTAAAAAAATTAAATACGTAAACGGCTGTAAAAAAATATATGTTCCCCTTGTTACCGTACTTTATTACAAGAATATGTTCGATCTGTCGCTTACTTATTGTAAGGAATATATTGATTTTTGCGAAAAAAATAAACTGAACGACGAGAAATACGCCATTTTTAATATGATGGGTAATTTGCTTTGCCGCCAGGGAAAATACGCCGAAGCCAAAAAATATTATAACAGTAAACGCAGTTACGATCTGCAATCAGAAGACTTTAAGTCGTATGCCGGAGATCTGAATAATATGAGTCTTTTATTTTCGTTCGATCAGCAATACGATAGCGCCTTGGCCTACTCGCTTTGGGCAGGCGAGATCTATAAGCGCAACAACATGAGCTACGAAATGGCAAACACTTTGCTAGATGTATCGGGCATATATTTAAAAAAAGATAATTTTGAAAGTGCGGAAGAAAAAGCCAATGAAGCTAATGCCTTTTACCTGGTAAACAACGATAAAGGCGGTATGGCTCGCTCGCTTTTTGCCTTAGGCGCTATTTACGCAAGCACCAATAAACCCGATTCGGCCTTTAAAACCTTTTCACAAGCCCTGTTATTTGCCGATTCTTTAAACCTCGTAAATGTGCAGCGCGATTGCTACAAAGGCCTTGCGGACATGTACCTTAAAACAAAAAATTACCGCGATGCTTACGAATACAATGTGCTGGCCCAAAGGTATCAGGATTCGGTAAGCGCCCAGCTTCAAAACGGAAAGATCCTTGAACTTGAAATGCAATACAGCCTTATTAAACAACAAAACGAAGCTAAGGACAAGGAGTTTGAAGTTTTAGCTAAAAGCAATGCACGAACTTTTTTATTTATAAGCATTGCCGGGTTTATTCTTTTGTGTGCCGTTGCGTATAATTCTTTGGTTAAAAAGAGGATGTAAGGCTTGTTTGGTTTGCTTTTCAAGCCCCAACAAATAATTTTATAGTTTAAATCTTTATTTTACATTTGTTCTCCTAACTCATACTGTAATGAAATGAGCCATAACTCGTCCCGATGATCCGCCTCGGCGGACGGGACACAAAAATGTTAAAGGCGAATTTCATATGGCAAAAATTAAAAATTAACGACATATGAAAAAAATAATCAATACAAAAGATGCTCCGGCACCAATTGGCCCATATAACCAGGCTGTAATTGTAGGCGATTGCTTATACATAAGCGGTACCATTGCCATGGATCTTCAGAGCAAACAACTGGTAAAAACCACTATTAAGGAAGAAACCAAAATGGTAATGGATTACATAGAGGCTATTTTAAAGGCCGGCGGATGTAATTTTGATAACGTTGTTAAAACCACCATCTTTTTAAACGATATGAATAATTTTGTTCATGTTAACGAAGTATATGCCTCTTACTTTAAAAACGACTTCCCTGCAAGGGCTACTATACAGGCTACAAGGCTTCCAAAAGATGCCAATGTTGAAATAAGCCTCGAAGCCAAGATTTTCTAAGAAATATTTGGAAACTACTTTTTTTTGATTAATTTTACTTTAACTTTTATCAAAATTAGTATGAACATTTTTGTAAGCAACATTAGCTTTAAAGTGAGAGAACAAGCCCTTAACGAGCTTTTTTCACAATACGGCGAAGTAACAAGTGTGCGAATTATCAAGGATAAGGAAAGCCGCAGAAGCAAAGGTTATGGTTTTGTAGAAATGCTTAACGATAATGATGGAAATGCCGCCATTAACGCCTTAAACGGCACAAACCATTACGAACGCAATATTGTAGTTGCCGAAGCCAAAGGTAAACGCGAATCGACCCCAAACGCTGACGAGGATCATTCGCCGAATGGTAATGTTCAGGAATAAACCTTAAAGTGAACTTATAACTCAAAACCCGGATCCTGAATTGATTCGGGTTTTTTTATGGCTCTTTGCCCCTTCCAACGTCCTTGCGAATCCCATAGCTGAATTGTTACAGAAAACAGGACGAAGCAATCTCTTCAGAAACAATTTCCCAAGGCAATAAAAAAGTTTGCTTCTCCCGACTAAAAAGTCGGGATCGCAATGACGGCAACGATCGTCCGCAAAGACGGGTTTCCTTTTAATATCTCGTCAATATCTTTTTTGGGATAAACCATTCGTCTCATCGTATCTTTGCCAAGTTTGTTTTTTCGGAAACGACAAAGAAGCCCTAAACAAAAAATTAGAAAATTAATGCCAAAAGATCCCTCACTCAAATCAGTACTTATTATCGGCTCCGGCCCAATCATTATCGGCCAAGCTTGCGAGTTTGATTACGCAGGTTCACAATCCGCCAAAAGCCTTCGTGAAGAAGGTATCGAGGTAACCCTTATCAACAGTAATCCTGCAACAATTATGACAGATAAGGTAACAGCCGACAATATTTACCTTTTACCGCTCGAAGTAAAATCAATCGTAAAAATTTTGGAAGAAAGGCATATAGATGCCGTGCTGCCAACAATGGGCGGACAAACAGCATTGAACCTCGCGCTTAAATGCGAAGACCTGGGCATTTGGAAAAAATACAAAGTCCGTATGATCGGTGTTGATATTGATGCCATTAAAGTTACTGAAGACCGCGACCTGTTTCGCATTCGCATGAACGAGATCGGAGTTGCAATGGCGCCAAGCAAAATTGCCAAATCTTTTTTAGAAGGCAAAGGTGTTGCGCAGGAATTTGGTTTTCCTTTGGTGATCCGCCCCTCTTTTACCCTTGGCGGCAGCGGCGGCAGCGTGGTTTACGAAAAAGAAAATTTTGACCATTTATTGAACAGAGGTTTACAAACTTCACCCATACACGAAGTATTAATTGATAAGGCCGTTTTGGGCTGGAAAGAATTTGAATTGGAATTACTGCGCGACTCTAACGATAACGTAGCCATTATTTGTTCGATTGAAAACTTTGATCCTATGGGAGTGCATACGGGAGACAGCATTACCGTTGCGCCCGCAATGACCTTGAGCGACAGCACCTATCAAAAAATGCGTACCATGGCCATTAAAATGATGCGCAGCATTGGTAATTTTGCAGGCGGTTGTAATGTGCAGTTTGCTGTAAGTAATGATGATAAAGAAGATATTATTGCTATTGAAATTAATCCGCGCGTATCACGCTCATCAGCATTAGCAAGCAAAGCCACGGGTTACCCTATTGCGCGCATTGCGAGTAAGCTTGCAATTGGTTATCATTTAGATGAATTAATAAATCAGATCACAAAATCAACTTCTGCTTATTTTGAACCAACTTTAGATTATGTAATTGTAAAAATTCCGCGCTGGAATTTTGATAAATTCAAAGGCTGCAACCGCGAACTGGGCTTTCAAATGA
>JANYBY010000234.1 GCA_025360565.1 Bacteroidota bacterium | reverse complement strand
TCTTTGTAAAGGAACAACAGCGGTTATTTTAACCGATAAAAAAACCTAAATCGGTTTTAATAACCAATTAGGTTACGTTATTATTTTCAGTATCTTTATTACCTTAATGAAACGACTTTTATACACCATCAATTTTGTTGTTTTTTACTTGGGAATTTCTAATTCTGTAATGGCGCAGGCATTTTTAAATGGCAGCTTTGAAATAAATACCGCCGCTGCATGTGATTATAACATGACAAACGCATCGTTTACTACAAAAATGGCCAACTCAACTGCTTATGGGGGTGGTGGCGAATTAGATATAATGCAAACTACCTGTCCTTATGGTCCTTCGCAATTTGGAACTTGGTTTGTTGGTTTAGCGGCGCCGAGTGGCATTACCGACGCGTTTACAACAATGCTTTCGGCCCCACTTGTTGCCGGCACAAGTTATACCATGAGTTTTTATGATAAAGGTGATATTGCCTGTTGCCCACCGGGAATGCCTGTAATTATAGGTATTTCAACGGTTGCAGGTGCCGCCGGTACAGCGGTTTATACCGGGCCTATACCAACAGGCGGTGTTTGGAATTTACGTTGTTTTACATTTGTGGCGCCTAATAACGGGCAACACATTAGTATTAGTACTGCAGGTCCCACACGCTGGTCGCATGTTGATCATTTTGTAATGGGCGGCACTTGCCCTGTTGTTTTACCAATAGAATATGTTTCTTTTAAATCAATTTGTCAAAACAACGAAGTAGTATTGAACTGGAAAGCAGCAAACGAAAGAAACAATGATTATTATACGGTTGAACGTTCGGTGGATGGAAAAAACTTTATGCCAATTGGAAAAATTATTGCTGAAAGAATTAATACAAAAGCAACAGAATACACTTTTACAGATACATCGCCATTAGTAGAACTGAGCTACTACCGTTTGGCTCAAACCGATTTTGACGGGGGATCAACGTATTCGGCTATTATATCAACAGAAGATTGCAGATCGAAATTAGTTGGGGGGTTTGAAGTATTTCCGAATCCTGTTAATGATGCCTTAAATATTAACGTACAAAAATTTTCACCGGGTTGCCATCTTTATATTTTTAATTATTGCGGCGAAATGGTATTTGAAAAAGCAATTGAGAGTGCATCCGACCAAATAGATTTATCGGGTTTTACCTCCGGTATTTATAGTATAAAAATTATGGGTGGCGAAACCCCATATCTTAAAAAATTTGCCAAGAATTAAATATTCGTAAGGCCGGGTCGGCAGCCAGTATACCATGTTATTTTTTTTGGAGAGATAATGTTATATTTAAGAACTATTAAATGATTAATTATTAACCCGCCCTATTAAATGAAAAATTATTTAGTTCTACAAGACCTGACAACACCCGAAATTGCATTTTTAACCAGTGGCGAGTTTATGATCACCGGCACTTCTCGTCCTGAAGATTCGCATGCTTTTTATAATCCGCTTTTATCATGGCTGGATGATTTTTTAAAAACCAAGCCTTCAAAAATTAATTTTACTATGGAGGTTGAGTATCTTAACTCTTCGAGTGTAAAAGTTTTAGTTCAAATATTAAGAACAATTATTGAAAAGGCTGGTAAAAAAACGACTTTAACTTTTACGTGGAAATATGATCATGATGACCTTGATTCTCTTGATCAGGGGAAAGGGTTTGAAAAGATCATCGGGCATCCGATCCAATTCATGGTTAAAAAATAAACAGTGCATAAAAAAAAGCAGAAATCGATTCTGCTTTTTTTATTAGGTTTTTGTGCTTCTACCCTTCTTTTTTATGTTTATTATTTGCAGGATAACTAAATAAAATGGAAGTAAGGATGGGTACAAAAAATATGGTAACTGTTAATACAGAAATGCCAATATCTGCGGCATGGCTGCCTAAAAATTTTGAAATATTGGTTTCCGGATAAAAATGTTCGTAAAGCGAAAGTAAAAGTTTAAGGCCTAAAATAGCGATTACCAAAAAAGCGGCGGTTTCCAAAAAAGGATATTTCTCCATTAATTTTACAAACCACTGCGCTATAAAACGCATTGCTAAAATACCAATGAATACACCAACGCAAACCAAAACAATGTTTGGCGTAAAAGCAACGGCGGCAAATACGTTATCGATAGAAAAAGCCATGTCCATTAATTCCACCAAAGCCACCGTTGCCCAAAAGGTACCAATGGTACCCACCGTTGCCTTGTAAAACCAATTAGCTTTTTTATCAATAAAATCATCTTTTTTTGATTTGGTTTGTTTTCCTTTCCACCAATCAAAAACCAAATACAATAAATATATTCCGCCAACAGGTTTTAACCACCAGATCTTTATTAAAACCGAGGCAAAGATCATTGCAACTCCTCTGAAAAAGTACGCACCCCAAATACCAAATTTAAGAGCTTTATCCCTTTCCTTTTGTGGCAGATCCATTACCATGGTGGCCAGAACAGCTGCGTTATCAACAGAGAGCAGGCTTTCAATAATAATTAAATTTCCAATAACGCCTAATGATGGTAACGGGTTGTCAACTATTTCCTGTAAAAGATGATGCATATACTAAATTTGGTTAAAGTTAGTATTTTTATTTTATCGAGAAAGAAGCCGAAATAAAACAGATCTAAAAAAATATATTACCAGTGCCGTCCCCTTTTATGATTGCAATGATGATAACCTGTATTGTAATAACTAATTGTTTTTGTTGGATGAGCTATGCTGTTGGTAACAGCAATAATTGCGGCTGCCCCAAGTAAAAAATTTAGCAAGGGTCTTGGTTTTTCATATGTTTGATTTACTGTAGTTACATTATTGTCAGATGGCAAATTAGAAGTTTCTTCCTTTACGTTCTTAGAGTTGTTAAGTGCAGGATTATTTGCATCGTCGGCCGCGGCAACATTGTAATGTTTTGAGTTAGAAGAATAGGAAAACACATCTTTACTTCCATCAAAATAATGTATAGAAGACACATCACTTTTATTTGTTACATAATTTGGTCCATCGGGATTAGAAGGCTTTTTGTATTTTATTTGATCGATACCGATCTCAGTTACTTTAGCAGGGATAAAATCACCTGAATTAAGGAACAATGTGTCCTGCGAAAAAATTTGCGTATTGCAAATTATCGAGGCAAGTGTAAATAAATAAAGTTTTTTCATTTGAATAATTTTTAAGTTATACCAATTTTCCCCTTATAAACCTTCTTACAAATTTTATACCAAAGTAGAATAATTTGTAAGCTCTTTTAAATGTGTTGGCGTTAAATTAAATAAATTAACATAATTTGTTTTTCGCCGGAAAAATGTAACCTATTGGGTATTTGTGATTATATTTGAGTATGAAGAAAAAAACAATAATTCTTGCTTTGTTTGTTTTTGCCACCGCAACTGCAGGGCTCTCGCAAACCCTTAAACCCACTGATAAATTGGCCTTATTAAAAGGAGTGGTTACCAACTTTAAGGGAAAGCCATTAGGGAAAGAAATTATTATGTTCTCGAATGATAAAACAAAAGCCATCGTAAAAGTAAATACCGATGCTAATGGAAAATTTGAGGTTTTGGTTCCGGTTAATGCAACATACAGTTTAAAATACAAAAATTTTACAACCGATATGGAGTATACCAAAATGGCAGTACCGGCGGATAAGGAAGCGAGTTATGATGTGGCCATTAAGATAGATCCGCCTAAGGAATTTGTATTAGATAATGTGTATTTTGATTCGGGTAAATCAACTTTAAAACCCAACTCCTATAAAGCCCTGAATGATCTGGTGGAGATCTTAAAAATAAAAAACACCATGGTGGTTGAGATTCAGGGACACACCGATGATGTTGGCAAAGAAGAAGAAAATTTAAAACTTTCGCAAGAAAGAGCCGGGGAAGTACGAAAATATTTAATTTCGAAAGGCATTGAAGAGAACAGGGTAAGTGCAAAAGGTTACGGGCAAACCATGCCTATTGCCGATAATGCTAACGATGCAGGCAAATCAAAAAACCGCAGAACAAGTTTAAAAGTAATTAAGGAGTAAGATTTTATTTACAATTTTGCATCCACCACAAATTTCCCCGCTTTCTTTTCGTGTTTTTTTATTTCAATTATCAAAAGCGGAACAATTAAACAGGCCGGTCCCAACCATAAAACCAAATTTGGTAAAGGAATAACTCTTGAATTATTAACCACAAAAGCGGTAATAGCGCCAATGTAACTGCCCAGCATACCCCCAATGTGTGCAAGCAGCCAATAATTTTTGTGAACTAATTTTTTTCGTAAACGTTTAATGGTATCATAGTTACTCCGCAGACCAAGTATTCCAAAAACAAGGCTTATAATGCCAAAAGAAGTACGATCGTTTTTTAAAAGAATACAAGCAAAAATTACGAAACCAATATGAACTAAGGTAAAAAAAAACTCAATTGCCCAATCAAAGTTTGTTGGCTTCTGATCTATATGAAGTTTTTTAAGTTTTAAAGCGCGAAAAGCCACCAGACAGGAATGATAGGTAAAGAATGATACGCAAAACAAAAAAATATTCTGATGTACGATGGACATGTATAATGCTGAAAAGAAAATAACGGTCATTGACCAAAAATAAACCTTGCCAAAAGGCTTATGAATTTTTACTTTACTACGAAACACAATGGCACCTAAACCGCTTAATAAAGCGCTTGTTCCCGCAATAATATGTATAACCAGGATAACGAAAAAAAGTGTTTGCATAATTTTTTTACAAATGTAAAGATATGATTTTACAGATGTCAAATTAAAGGGTTGATAAGCAAGATATTGGGATAAAGTTGAAGGTTTGGGATGAATGACAAGCTATAACAGCCGATCAGGTATGAGTAACAAAGTACTAGATCAGTTATTTTCTTTTAAAGCCAATCCTTTTACGATCTTTCTGCGAGATCTCATGCTTATCCTTATTTAAAAGATAATTTAGCGCATCGTCAATATCTTTAAAATGCAAGTTGTATTTATTTTCAATTTCTACTAATTTTTCAGAAAGCTCCTTATAATTTAACACAAACTGTTTTAATGTAATAAAGGCCCTTACAATTGCAATACTGGTTTGCCTGGCTTTTTTACTTTTTAAAATGTTGGCCAGCATGGTAACTCCATGTTCGGTAAAAGCCAATGGTAATGAGGTTTTAGGCCTTTTATTTGAGGATGTCATCACAATTTGTGATGACATATTTCGCCATTCTTTTTGGTTGAGTTTAAACATAAAGTCCTTCGGAAAAATATCAATATTCCTTCTTACGGCTTGATTTAAAGCCCTTGTTTCTACTTCATAAAGCTCTGAGAGGTCGTAATCCAACATTACTTTTTGTCCTCTTATCTCAAAGATCTTTTTTTGTATTATTTGTAATTCCATTCGGCAAATTTATGTTCAGAATGAATAAATGATGGCTATAAATTGTAGCAATTTTACAAATAACTTAAAAATGGTTTTGTAAAAACGCCTAAAAAACTAGTGATAACAATGGTTACAGAGGTTTTTTTTTGTATGTCATCACAATTTGTGATGACATAAATTAACCTATTATTTTAAGCTTTTGAATAACAGAGGTACCAAAATTGCGGGATACGGGAACAGAATAATCAGTATTAAAAAAACTCAATTTATATCCCGCGGCATTCCCTTCAATTTTTTTTACGTTTTTAAGATTAACAATGTAAGTTCGGTGACAGCGGACGATATAGTCGATTGTGTACTGCGATTCCAAACGTTTAAGGCTGCTTCTTATCATTTGTTTTTTAACTTTTTCTTCTATTGTTGTATTAATTAAGCGGTCGCTTTCTGTATAAATAATATTCGAATAATTATCGGCCGATTCAATGTACAATAGTTGCGATACCTCCAATTCAATCTTGTCTTTTTCATTTTCGGCAACAAAGATCAATGTGGCTTTTGGCTCTACACCATTGGTATTTGTTATAGTTTGAGGCGTAATTGTTTCTGTATTTTCTGTTTTTTGTAATTGATAATTGATAATTATAGCTTCGGAGGTATTTAAGGTTAATAGTTTATTGTGTTTTATGGCAACATGCACAACAACCGGAAATATACCGATCAATAAAGTATACATAAATGCCAGTATAAATCCTTTAAAACTGATATACATTATTCCGATAAGATGGCCATAAAATAAATTGCCAAGAGCAATAAAAAGTAAAATTAAAACGATCTCAATAATTTCGTATCCAACTTTCCAGTTATCTTCTGCTATTTTTTTGGGAATTATAGTTCTTTGCAGGAATGATGTGATTGTGGGGAATACAAATGAAACAAGACCGAAACCCGCTAATTTTAATATTTTGTTTGGGGTTTGCCATTGAT
>JANYBY010000061.1 GCA_025360565.1 Bacteroidota bacterium | reverse complement strand
ATCGAGCAAACGTTGCTGATCTGCTTTAGTAAAAAAAATAGTCGCGTAGGCTGTCTTGCCGTCCCGCCCTGCCCTGCCGGCCTCCTGAAAATACGCTTCCAGGGTTTCAGGAAGATCTAAATGAACCACAAAACGCACATCGGGTTTATCAATACCCATACCAAAAGCATTGGTGGCGCAAATTACTTGTGTTTTATTCTCGATCCATTTTTGTTGAACCGAATTCCGGTCATCATACTTTAATCCCGCGTGATAAGCAGTGGCAGAAATGGAACTTTGATTTAAGATCATTGCTACCTCTTCCGTTTTCTTTCGGCTTTTTACGTAAACAATGCCGGAGCCACCAATGTTTTTTATGAGTTTTAACAGGCGTTCCGTTTTATTTTCTTCTAACTGCACAACGTAGCGCAAATTTTTTCTTACAAACGATTGTCGAAAAACCTTTTGGTTTTTAAATTCTAATTTTACTTGAATATCTTCCTCTACATCCTTTGTGGCGCTTGCCGTTAAGGCAATAAAAGTTACTTTTTCAAAATACGTTCTTAATTCGGCGATCTTTAAATAACTCGGCCTGAAATCGTAGCCCCATTGCGAAATACAATGCGCCTCATCAATAGCAATTATGGTTATGGGTAAATAACTCAGTTTCTTTTTAAATTCATCGTTTTGCAAACGTTCGGGCGATACATACAAAAATTGAACATGCCCTAATGCCGCGTTGGTTAAGGCTATTTCAATTTCCTTAAAATTCATGGCGGAACTTATTGCAACTGCCGAAATACCTTTCTTTTTAAGATTTTGAACCTGATCGTTCATTAAAGCCACCAAAGGAGAAATTACCAAAGTTGTTCCGCCGGCCAATAAACCCGGCACCTGAAAACAAATAGATTTGCCCCCGCCCGTTGGCAGCAAGGCAAGCGTGTCGTTTCCGGAAATTACAGAGTTTATAATTTCTTCCTGCAATGGCCTGAAGGAATCATAAGCCCAATACTTCTTTAAAACCCTGTGAATATCTTCTTTACTATTCGTGTTCACTAAATTGCTAATTTACTCAATTAAAGAATATGTATAAAACTTCGTTCTTACTACGTTGCCGTAAAAATTTCAAATCCTCACTTACAAAAGTAAGCTCCGGCTTGAAATTTTTTCGCGCCTTGTAACAAACGTTTTATCCACATTCATACCCAATATGAACAATTACAGGTTTCAAATAAAAATATTAATTAAGCGTTTACTTATTTGCTATTTAATTTATTTTTTATGCAGATTGATTTTTTACACAGCTAACAGGTCCGCTTTTTCATCAGTTGGTTTCGGCTCCTTTTTAGCGGATTGCTTTTACGGTTTGCGCTTTGACACCTTCAGTATTTTTGTTTCCAACAGCTTATTTATTCTACTTTCCATTTTGCCATTGGGTTTGTTTTACAAAACAGGCTATCAAAAAATTCTAAAAATTATTTTTGTCCTTACCAATACGGTGTTTATTGCATTTAATTGTATTGACGTGGGCTATTTCCCATTCACTAAAAAACGCTCGGGAGCCGATTTGTTCCATCAATTAGGCGGACAAACCGACATTGGCAAATTACTACCCCAATTTGCTAAAGATTTCTGGTGGATCATTTTGTTATTTATCTTGATGATCGTATTGATAGTTTGGAGCTACAATAAAATAAAAATTCAAAAAAGATCTGACGAAATGCATTCGTTTAAACAAGGTATTTTTATCTGGCTTATTTTTTTATTCAGCGGCGGCTTGGTTGTACTCGGCATTCGCGGAGGCTTGCAGCGTATTCCGGTTGATATTGTGGATGCCGGCGGAATGGTAAATCCTGTCGAAGTTCCAATTATTTTAAACACACCTTTCACACTCATAAAATCAACCGGTAAACAAAGCCTCGCCGAATTAAATTTTTACGATGAAATTACTTTGAAAGAAAAATTTGATCCCATTCATCATTTTGCGAACGGGCAATTTATCAAACAAAATGTGGTGGTTTTAATTTTAGAAAGTTTTTCGAAAGAATACACTGCCCTTGGCAAAACCGTAAGTTACACGCCATTTTTTGACAGCTTAATGAAACACAGTTTGGTTTTTACAAACGGTTATTCCAACGGCTCAAAATCTATTGAAGGAATTCCGGCCATACTTTCTTCTTTACCTTCGTTAATGGAAAATCCCGTTATTAATTCGCCCTATTCAAATAATTTTCAAACTTCATTCCCAACAATTTTAAACGCCGAAGGTTATACTTCCGCTTTTTTTCACGGCGGCATTAACGGCACCATGAATTTTGACGCTTACGCAAAATTAGCCGGCTATGATCTATATTTCGGTAAGAACGAATATGGCAACGATGCCGACTTTGACGGATTTTGGGGCATTTGGGACGAACCTTTTTTACAGTACTCCATTAAACAGATGAACGCATTTAAACAACCCTTTCATTCTTCCATTTTTACCTTAAGTTCACACCACCCTTATTTAATTCCCGAAAAATACAAGGGTAAATTTTCAAAAGGGCATTTAGAAAATTCTGAATCGATAGGTTATGCAGACTTTTCTTTAAACCAATTTTTTAACGAAGCCAAAAAAACAAATTGGTATAATAATACTTTATTTATTTTATGCGCGGATCACTGTAGTATTTCAGAACATAATTATTACAGCAGTACGGTTGGTTTAAAATCTATTCCCATTTTATTTTTTAAACCCGATAATAGTCTAGCGCGTACTAACGACAGCTCTTTTTCGCAAATAGATATTTTGCCCAGTGCACTCAATTTAATGGGGTATAACAAACCGTTTTTCGCTTTTGGCCAATCGTATTTAAAAAAACAAAACAACAATTGTTATTTTTATTCGAGCGGGATAAATTTTGCAGTTTGCGATACCATGCTGTTTTGTTATAAAGGCACAGACCTAAATTCGGTTAACAATTTAAAGCGTGACAGTTTGCAGAAAATAAATGTTCTTAAAAAATACCCTGATGCTGAAAAATTAAATATTGAACAATACCGCGCATTTATGCAAACATACAACCATGCATTGATCTGGAATGGCGGGGTTTATTCTAAGGGAGGCAAGAAGCAGGACTGAAAAGAAGCAAGATTAACTCTCGCGTCTCGGTCATGCCTCTCTTCAGTCTTGGCTCTTGCTTCCGCTTTACTCCTTCTTCACTTTCTTCAGCCCATCAATGCTATAATACAAAACCTTTTTCTTTTTTTTAACAACCCAATTATCTCCTTCAATTTTTACTTCAGTAAATCCGTCAATAAAAACATCTTGCTTTTGAACGGTGGTGAGTCGCCATGTTTGAGCATATTTTAAAGCGATGCTTTTTTTATGTGTTCCAAAAAAAGGATAGCCGGGTTTATTAAAATTTTTTTCATCATATATTCCGCTGGTTGAATCGGCCATATTAAAGTTATACCCGTTAACGGGAGGAAGGATCATTTCATCGGCCCAGATCTTTAATAAAAGTTTATTTGTTGTATCAATAATATTATATGTGCCTTTTTGCATTACCGGAATATCGAAAGTGTATGGAATTATTGAATCCCTGATCTGATTCCCTTCCGCGTTAAATTGTTCAAGAATAGTTTGTCTTGGATATTTTTTCATTGTGTATTTACAATTACGGCAAGATATTCTTTCGGCAAAAGGTTTATCCGGATATTCCTGATCCATTTCACGGTCAAAAGGCCCTTTGTATTTATATCCATAATAAATAAACTTTCCTTGACGCCAGGCTTTGTATTTTTGTTTGTCTACAATCTCAACGCTGTCAAATGGCTGTCCGTTATTTAGCAGTACTCCGGTTATATTTTGCAGGTACCATTTGCCATCGTATTTCGCAAACATGTGGTCAATAAAAAACAATTCTTCTTCCGATCCACGAACATACATTTCCTTAAAAACACGTTTGCCACTTGCTTTATCAAGAATAGAATCAAATCCTAGAACACCTTTGGCATTACCGGATATAGTCAGCTGGCCCTTAAGAGAACTTAGTAAATACGGGGTGAGATTTTTATCCAACAGAATTACATCCTCCGCTTTTGAAGGCGCCATAAATTGAACAGTGTTGTTATTCTGAAAACTGAATTTCGCTTTTTCTATATAATTAAATTCAACAGTTACCGGACCCGTTTCATTTTCACCGGTTTCAGGACTGTGTACATATCCCTGTTTACAAATTATGTATGGTTTTTCTTTAACGTTATTGGCTAAAATTTTCGTGTATGTCACGTGATCATGATATGGATAATAAGCAGGATTTACGATAGAATCAATACTGGATATGGTAATATCGCAAACATCCCTTTCAATTTCAGCCGGCATTAGTATTTTTCCTTTTGTTGAAATATAGCCGTGCAATGCGTTTTTATAAACCTTGTAAAAATATTTTGGATAATTTCTTGCAGCAAATACCGAATCATTCGCGTCCAACATACTCGAAGTGTACTCATAAAAAATACTATCGTAAATACAGGGAATTATTTCTTTCCCGCTCCAGGCAATCGTGCCCCATTTGCCATCTTTTTTAGCGATGATGGGCTGGGAGGTGTTAACAAGATAATCCGTTTCGTTATTAGATGGGATACCCGGCGCGTTTGAAATGGATGACCTCACATCACCCCTATCGTCATTTCTGCTAAAAAAAAAGATCATATCATCATACACCGTAGGAACAATCATCTTTCCATCCTTTCCGGCAATACCGGTTTTTCCACCTTTAATTGTCCACACCTTAAAAGTTCTAACCACGTCATCTATACGCTCGTTTCCTTGTTCGTCAAACACCGACTCCTGGAAGGTTTCGGTTGATTGAATCTCGTTTTTTAATATCCCGCCTATGTTCCACAAATAACCAACTAAGGTCGAATCTTTGCGACCATCAAATTTGTCAAAATTTTCAGGTATTCTATAATTATACGTTTGAAAAATCGGGATACTATTTGCATTCATGGGAAGCAAAATTTTGCCGGTGCTGTCGGCCATGCCAAGAGACTGACCTTTAAATTTTCCATTCGCACCTTTGTTACAAACAAAATAATTTTTTTCTTTTGATTCATTTACATAATTATCGTTTTCAGACTCAAAATAATCATACAAAAAAGGAAACAAGATCTTGTTGTTTAAATCGATCAAACCCATTTTAGTATTCTTTACCACAGTTAAACGCTTGTCTCTTCGTAAATCTAAAACTGAATCGTACTCGTGCGGAATTATTTGTTGCCCGGTAAGTGAAACCATTCCCCACTTTGAATTTAATTTTGCCGGGAAACATTTTTGAGGAAAAGAATCAGAGAAATTTCTTAAAAACTTTAAGTCAAAAATTTCATATTTACAGTTTATAATTTGCTTATACGATAAGTCTGCCAGCCCCCATTTTTTATCCTTTCTTAATTCAATAAACTCATCTATCGTCCTTAAACTTGTAAATACTATCGAATCGTATATAAAATCAAGTTTTTGATCTCCTGAAAAATTAACCACTCCACATTTATTATTTTTTTTAACCGCAAAGGCCGAATCCGACAAAATCCCAATTATTTGATCATATTCAGGAGAACAAACTCCCTGTTTCTTTATATCTACCATCATATATTTTTCACCCTTTTTTATGATATATAGGTTCATATTATTTTCGGGATTATTGTAAGATGTAAAGTTTCCTGGGCCTTTCAATATTCCTGATCCGGGGTTGAAAAAACAATAAACGTTTTTGTTTTTAACAACAAATAATTCAGGATTAGAACTTGAAATTATTTCATCAAATTGAGGGCTGATCGATGTACTGCCATTTGCTAAAATAAAAAACATTTTTTTTCCGGTGTTCGCAATATAGTAGCGAATAGCCGTTATCTCTCCACTTAAAGAAGACACTTCCGAAATATTTTTATAAACAGGCTGCGTTAACCATTGTCTGGTTTTTACATTTTTGATACCGTAAGTTTTGGTTTTTTTTACGTACTCAATGCTTATTTGTGCAAATCCGCAATTTAATGCCACTGTTAGGAGCACAATTAATTTTGTTATTCTTTTCATCGGGGCATGTAATTTAAACAAGGACAAAATACAATTACTTATTCAAATTTATCGACTTAAAAGGTAATAATTAGCGGTAATTTCCGTTATTTTGTAAGCTTCTGAACCGCGTTAAACTACATATTTTATTTACACTCCTTTTTACAGGTTTTTTGCTTCGATCACAAACGGCTACGATCAGCGGTGTTGTAAGGGGTGCAGACGATGAGCCTTTGGAGGGCGTAACCATTGGGGTTAAAGAGAACGCTAACCAAAACACCTTTTCAAACGAAAAAGGAGTTTTTACCCTTGTGGTAGATGCCGGAAAACCTATTACCGTTGTTTTTTTAAGTATCAGCTACGAAGTGCTTTCCTATACACTTATTGCAAAAGCAAATCAGGCTTATAGCTTTTCGCCGAAATTAAAATTTAAGAATTTACTGGTTGAAGTGGAAGTTACCGATCTGAAAACGCGGGTAGATGGCGGACGGCTTGATCCAAAAGTTTTTAATCAATTGCCATCGGGCACCGGAAATATTGAGGATCTGATAAAAACACAAATTGGCGTAAGCAGCAATAACGAACTCAGCAGCGGTTACAGCGTGCGTGGCGGAAATTTTGATGAGAACCTGGTTTACGTAAACGATATTGAAGTGTATCGTCCGTTCTTAGTGCGCAGCGGGCAACAGGAAGGTTTTAGTTTTGCAAACCCCAATATGGTGCAGAGTATTAATTTTCAGGCAGGGGGTTTTGAAGCTAAATACGGCGATAAATTAAGTTCGGTTTTAGATATTACTTATCGTAAGCCACTAAAATTTGCGGGCAATGCATCGGCCAGTTTGTTAGGCGGAAACTTACAATTAGAAGGCATCAGCAAAAACAGACTGGTTGCATGGAGTGTTGGCAGCCGTTACCGCACCAATGCATACTTGCTCAAAAGCCTTGATACCAAAGGCGAGTACCGCCCCAGCGCTTTTGATGTGCAATCGTTTTTAACCTTTGATGTAAATCCGAAATTAAAAATTGAGTTTTTAGGCAACATCGCCAATAACCGGTATCTCGTAATTCCAAGCAACCGCGAAACAAATTTTGGTACCGTTAATAACGCTTTACGCTTTACCGTTTATTTTGACGGACAAGAGCTGATGCAATACACTACTTTTATGGGAGGGATTTCCACAACTTATAGTCCGAACCGAAAAACAAAATTAAAATTCATTACTTCGGCTTATCGCGCCAATGAGCAGGAACTTTACACGGTGCAAGGGCAATACTATATTGATCAGTTAGAAGCTGATCTTAGCAAATCAAACTTCGGGCAAAAAGCATTCAACCGCGGAGTAGGAACATTTATTAATAATGGACGCAATTATTTAACGGCAACTGTTTTTAATTTTGAACACAAGGGTACAAAAACGTTTAACGATAACAATCAGTTGTTGTGGGGCGCGCGTCACCAGTTTGAGCAAATTGTGGACAAATTAGGAGAGTGGCGCTCCATTGATTCTGCCGGCTACTTGGTGCCTTACAGCCCAGCCTCCATTAATTTAACCGACGTTTACAAAACAAATATTACCCTGCCAAGCACGCGCTCGCAGGCTTATGCGCAATATAATTTTACAAGAATGCTTCGCGATTCTTCTCACTTAATAATTACCGCCGGTGTGCGCGGCAATTACTGGACAGTGAATAATCAGCTTGTTATTTCGCCAAGAATTACACTTGCTTATAAACCTAATTGGAAACGCAATTGGTTATTTAAATTGAACACCGGTTTTTATTATCAGCCTCCTTTTTACAGGGAGATTCGAAATATTGACGGGCAAATAAATACAAATGTGCAAGCGCAAAAATCGCTTCACGTAATATTCACAAGCGATTATATTTTTAAAATGTGGAACCGCCCTTTTAAATTTATTATGTCGGGTTATTACAAACAGTTGAGCAGTATTGTGCCGTACGAAGTTGACAATGTTCGCATTCGTTATTTTGCAAATAATAATACCAAAGGATTTGCAACCGGAATGGATCTAAGGATAAACGGAGAGTTTGTAAAAGGCGTTGAAAGCTGGGCCACCATTGGTGTTTTAAGAACATACGAATATTCTGCAAATAATATTCATTACGATTATTATAATAAGGGGGGCGAACAAATAGTGAAAGGATATACTTTTGATCAGGTAAAAACCGATAGTATGCGCGTTGATCCCGGTTATATACCAAGGCCAACCGACCAGTTAATTACATTCGGATTATTTTTTCAGGATTATTTACCAAAAGTACCCGCTTTAAAATTTAATTTAAACATTCAGTTTGGCAGCGGTTTACCTTTTGGTCCGCCAACACATTTACGCTGGCAGCAGATTTTGCGCATGCCGCCGTATCGTAGGGTTGACGCGGGTTTTGCTTATAACGTGATTAAAGCGAATAAAGAAGTGCGCCGAAAAAATGTATTTAATAATTTAAAAGAAATGTGGATCTTTTTAGAAGTGTTTAATTTACTGCAGGTACAAAACACAGTATCCTTTACCTGGATAACCGATGTAACCGGCAACCGTTACGCCATACCCAATTATTTAACCAACCGGCAAATTAATTTAAGACTGCAGGTTAAGTTTTAATAAGCGTTTCGTTTGACTCTAGTCATTCTTCACAATCTTCCTAGTAACTGAACTTGCCTCGTTGAAAATTTTGCAATAATAAACACCTGAACTTAAAAAAGACAGGTCGATCTTATTTATTTCGAATTCTTTTTTTAGTGTAGCCCCGTGTACAAATTTTCCGGCAACATCATAGATCTCCAATTGGCGATCACCTCCTTTTCCCGTGTTCAAAATAAAAATATGATCATCAAAAACACTTGGAAAAATAGTTATGCCTTGATCATCTTTTATATTCGCATTAATACCTGTGGCGTTTGGTGGGCCGGTATAGATCATTCTATAATTACCCGCTTTATTTTTTACCACCGCCGGGTCTGCCCCCATTATTGGTATGTTTGTATAGGTGCTCCATGTGATGCCATCGCTTGATGAATTTACCCACATGCCCATACCACATCCATAAAATTTTAAATTGCTTCCTTCAACCAAATAATTTCCCAGCCACAAATGCGTACCGTCGTATGGAGAAACGGCTTGTGTTGTAAAACTTGTTCCGTTAGAAGATGTTGCCCTAAAGGCTCCATCGCTATTTGTACCGGTCCAGGAATTGTAATAATATGTTCCTCCAAAAATCGCAACCGATGGATCTATTGCATGTTTAGTTGGGTCATCAAATCTTGCAGTTGGTTCAAACGTATATGTTTTTCCATCATCCGATAATCCTGAATATGTATCAATTCCCCCTGTAGGCGGGGCGTTTACACCATCTGAAAAATACATCTTTATTTGTCCGTTCGGTAATTTTACCAATGAGGGATCGAAAGGCCTTTGATTGCCAACGGGTAAATTTATAAAAGTACAAGTTGTTGGTGCTGTCCATGTTGTTCCTCCGTTGTATGAAAACTTTACGGCCACTTTATCCCAATGCGAATTTCCGGTTGGTGCCGGAAACCATTGGAAGGCCGAAATAAGCGTATCGCTATTTGTTGTACCTATTCTTATTACTGTTGGTACACCTGATGAATCCTGAAACACCGAAGCAACACTAAAGTTAACGCCATTGGTGCTTGTGCAGGTCATTAATGCCGATTGCCAGGGTGGAGTTTGAGATTTTGCTTTTGAAAAAGAAAAAACAATTAAAGCGATAATGAGTTTAAATTTCATTGTATTTATTTTAAGTAAATATATAGTGTAAATAGTTGCAGCCGATAAAAAATATACAAACAGGCTAATTTTGCATATTAAATGCAGGGTCTGATAAAAAATTATCGCTTAACCTCCGTTACCTTCACCTTCGTAAAAACTAGCAGTGTAATTATTCCAAACAAAACCCCGAGATAACCCAGGTAAGGATAATTGTGCAATGTTTTATCGGCACTCTGCACAACAATAAAACCGCCAATGAGCGAAGCGATGGAAGTTGAAAATTGCGTGAAGGATGAATTAATAATTAAAAAAGCCCCGCGTATGGATGGCTCGGCGGTGGATGTGGTGTGCGCCATTACAATGATCATTCTGGTTCCGCTAAAAACAAAGAAGGACGCAGTAAAACACAATAAAATTAATTTGCTGTCGGTTTGTAAATTAGTTATTCCAATTAAAGGAATTACAGAAAGAATTGATAACACAAACAAAACTTTAAAGCGTCCTATCTTATCGCTCAGTTTACCAATAAGCGGTGAGGTGAACGCAGTAATACTTCCGCCAACAATATAAATAAGCGGCACTGTGGATGCATAATCGAATTTTAAATTCTGGGTAAAATAATCTGTTAAAAAAGGAATAATAAAAAAGTGCGAAGGCATTATTACCATGCCCAATAACAAAGCCCACCTTCTGTTTGTTTCAGAAAAAACGCTTTTCATTACACCAACAAAAGTTTGAGGCTTATAGGTTTTTAAATGTTCGGTAAACGACGGGACAACAAATAAAATGCCGATAAAAACCAAAAAACACAATCCTCCTAAAACTAAAAAAGGTGTATACCATGCAAACTTTGCGGCTAAATATAAACCGCCGGGTACTCCCACAATACTAGCCAAAGCAAAACCGCTCATTAAAATACCCATGGCCTGCCCCCTGCGTTGGGCGGGTATTGCATCGCCCACAATGGATTGAATGATAGAGCCCGCCACGCCTCCAAAAAGTCCGGTAATAAAGCGCGCTGTTACCAGTAAAGCAAAACTATTTGCAAATCCGCAAAAAAATGTGCCAAGGGTAAATCCAATGTAAATAACCGTCAGTACTTTTTTCCGATCAAAACGATCTACCTTATTTACACAGAAAAGTGATGAAATGAAGGCGCCAAAACCATAGGCAAAAACGGCTATGCCAAATTGCAGGGGATCAATACCCCAAAGCCTTGTAAGCATTGGTTTTAGAGGCATAAGCACCATAAAATCAACAATGCAGGTAAACTGAACAAATGCGAGAGTGAGCAATAAAAAAATTTCGGAACGCTTCATAATAATTGGCGAAGTTAAGGTTATTTAATACCTGATTATTATGTTATAATTAATATTTAAAACATTTTTTTGGTTCACAGTTTATTTATTTTATTTTTGAAAAAATCTTTTAAAAACTATAAATATGTTTGATTTAAAAAAGGCACTAACCAATATTTCAGAACGCTGGAAATATAAGGTGGACGAGATCAGTCCGGGAGTATTCAGAATGGATGTAGCCCTTAAAATGAAGGATGACAGCTGGAGGTATCAGTTTGTTTACGTTTGGATCATTGCCGGCCGCCATTTTGGAAAAGACGTTGTTTACATGAATAGCCGCTGCGGCGAGTACAACCCAAACTTAAACCATTACAAACTTTTAAAGGAAGGCGGTTATGGTACTTTTGCGCAAGTAACGGTAACTACAGATAAAAGGGCCGATGGTTCGCCTTGCGAAACTCTTATTGTACAAGCAGTACAGCCGGTTGAGCTCACCACCGAAACCATTTTAAACGAGGTAATTTATGATGTAGCCTTTAATGCCGACATTATTGAAATGAACTATTTTGGAGGAGACGCCAACTAGCATTTTAATCTATAAAAAGTAGATTTTGCCCTTATTGAGCCAAATTTGCATTTTAACAAAAATATACCCGATTTAGCTCATATTTTTATTTGTGCATCTCAGTATTTTTTGTTTACTTGCGTCAAAATTAATCCCTTAAAAACATTAATTTGTCGATGATTATTAATAAAAATATGCCAAATAAACATTTTTTTACCCCGTTGGCTTTCGCATTGCTTACAGCCGGCTTTTTCGCATCGTGCGGAGATCCTAAAAAGGACGAAGTTAAAGAAGACTTAGTTGAAACTCCTGACACCGTTAAAACTTCTGTTTTAAACGTTGGCGGCGAGTTATTCAGCGTGCCTTCACCTATCCAAACTGCCTTGCTTATTCAAAAAAGCGGCATTCCGTATGATAAGGCCACACTAAATGCTTCAAATAAAGTAAATACATTTTCAACCGATTATGGGCGTTCATTAAACCTTGGTATTTATGGTGCCGACCTTGGTTACGTTTCGCTATACAACCAAACACAAGATGCGTTGGGTTATTTAGCGGCTGTAAAACAATTAGCAGACAAGTTGGGTATCTCTGCGGCCTTTGATGCTACAACTATGGAGCGCATTCAAAAAAATGTAACCAACAAAGATAGTATGATGGTTTTGGTTGGGATCGCTTATCGCCAAAGTGATGCCTTTTTAAAGAACAATCAAAGAACAGATGTGAGCAGTTTGGTTTTAACCGGCGGATGGATCGAGAGTATGCACTTTTCGGTTACAGCCTACAAAACAAAACCAACCAATGATGTAAAGTTTAGAATTGCTGAACAAAAATTGGCCTTAACCAGCTTAATAAAGATCTTAGGTAATAATACTAACAAAGATGTAGTTGATCTTACAGCACAATTTACTGATCTGGCAAAGGTTTACGATGGCATTTCTTTTAAATACAGTTTTGTTGCACCAACAACAGATACAATAAAAAAAGTAACCACCATTAACAGCACTACCGAGGTTTCTATCACCGATGAGCAGATCATTAAGATAAGTGAAAAGATAAAAGAAATCAGAAATAAAATTGTTAACACTACTCAATCCTAATATTCAATATGAAAAAATTTATTTTTGTTTTATCGGTTGCTGTTGCGGGTCTTTGCTCTACCAGATCCAATGCGCAGTGCGATACTATTGCAAATATTTGCGCTAAACATATTATTTCTTCTTTCATTTCAGACGGGCAGCAATACCGCGCGCTTTTATTGAACTCTGAAGAGACCGCTGAATTTAAAACCACTTTTTTTGGAGAAACTACTTATCGTATTGCCGCTTGCAGCGGAACATCGGACGGGAATTTGATCTTTAATATTTATGATCAGGATCGTAACTTGTTATTTACAAACCGTACTCAAAAAAACGCCCCGTATTGGGATTTTAAAGTTAAATCAACCCTTGAAACCATTATTGAAGGGCAATTGGACGGCAATAGAAACCCGGGATCAGGATGCGCTGTTATTTTAATAGGATTTAAACAAAAATAACCGGGACACCCCCGAAAAACTCACAGCAGTTTTATTGGTTTATTAAAAAAATTGAAGGATAAAGCTTACACTTTGTCCTTTTTTAGTATATTAGATTGCTGAATTAGATTTGGATCTAAAACCGGTAATTAAATTAGATATTAATTTGCAACAACTATATACGTTCATATTTATTACCTTTTGTTTGGGTGCTTTTTCTCAAAATGATTGCGCTTTTGTTCAAGATACGCTTTCTGTTCCTTCTTTAACAACCCATAAAGACAATAAAGTTGTGAATGTGGAATACGTTCAAACCGCTTTAAAAAACAGATCCACCGTGCAGATCTTTAAAACCGAAACCAATCGTTTTTTTTTAAAATTAACTGTTACCGAAAATCTGTATTTTAATCAAACCGAAAAATTGGAAATAAGATCAGGAAAAAAACAGAGCTGGACATTGGAGACAAAACAGTATCAAAAAGATAAATTTACCGGATATTATTTAATTGAAGTATTTAGAAATTATATTGGAACATTAAAAGACGACGGAATAACGGCCATTGTATTTGGCCACGCCGAAACAAATTTTTCAAAACAAGATTGCAGCCAGATAAAACAAATATCGAAATGTTTTTACGATAAAATTGCTGTAAAAAAATAACATACTATGAGTGAACGAATACTAAGAGCCCTGATGCAAATGTTCTCAATCATCGCAAAGGTTGATGGCATTAATAATACCGGACGAGAAATTGTACAATCCTTTTTAAAGCAGCAGCTAAGTGCCGATCAGGTTGCTACCTATTTGCATATTTTTGATGAGTTCCTTGAATCAAACCAGGCCGCAAGTAAGAAGAAAGAGGGTGCAGCAAAACGCACATCTTTAAACTCAGTAAAAGTTTTAAAGATCTGTACTCAGATCAATCAGGAACTTGAACAAACACAAAAAGTGATCGTATTGCTGCGTTTGCTCGAATTTATTTATTCAAGCAACGAAATTTCTGAACAGGAATATGAATTCGTAATTACGGTGGCCGACACCTTTAACATCTCTAACGATGAGTTTCATTTATTAAAATCGTTTATCGAAAACCAATTAGAGGTTATTCCTGATAGTCCGAATATTTTGGTAATAAATAATAAAGAAAACGGTTATCAAAATCATACCAAACATTTATTCAACGAAAACGTTAATGCCGATATAAGAATTGTTCAGATCCCAAGCGTAAGTATGTACGCGTTGAGAATATACGATTCAACAGAACTGGTGTTGAACGGGCAGATCATTCATAACGACCGGGTTCATATTTTTACGCCGGGTTCATCATTGCGCTCAAGTAAAATTAAACCCATTTATTACAGCGACGTTATAAGTCGTTTTTTAAGTGATGAGTCGCAGGCGAAAATTACCTTCGAAGTTAAAAATTTGGAATACAAATTTAAAGGCGGTAAACTTGGCTTACGCGATGTGAACATTAGCGAAGACAGCGGCAAACTCATTGGTATAATGGGCGGTTCAGGCGCAGGTAAATCTACCCTCTTAAATGTTTTAAACAGCATGGAAAGTCCGAGCGGCGGTTCGGTAAAAATAAACGGAAAAAATGTGCATACCGAACGTGATGCCATTGCAGGTGTAATTGGCCACGTGAGCCAGGATGATCTTTTGATAGAGGAACTGACCGTTTACGAAAATTTATTTTACAATGCCAAATTGGTTTTCGGAAATTTAAATGATGAAGACATTGCAAAACGCTGTAATCATTTATTGGCAGATATTGGATTAAGCGAAACGCGCCATTTAAAAGTTGGTTCACCATTAGAAAAAACAATAAGCGGCGGGCAACGCAAGCGTTTAAATATTTCATTGGAATTAATTCGCGAACCATCGGTGTTATTTGTTGATGAGCCCACTTCCGGTTTATCATCGCGCGACTCTGAAAATATTATGGACCTTTTAAAAGAATTATCGTTAAAAGGAAAATTAATTTTTGTGGTTATCCATCAGCCTTCATCCGACATTTACAAAATGTTTGATAAGCTGATGATCCTGGATGTTGGCGGTTATCCGATCTACTATGGTAATCCGGTTGACGCTGTAAGTTATTTTAAACGTTTGGTAAACCACGTAAATGCCGAAGAGGCCGAGTGTGTTAATTGCGGTAACGTAAATCCTGAACAAATTTTTAATATAATTGAAAGCAAGGTGTTGGATGAGTACGGTAACATTACCTATACCCGTAAAACCAAACCCGCTGAATGGAACGTGCATTATAAAGAACTGATAGAAAATAATATTCACACCGATAGAAAGCACACTGAAATTCCAAAAAGTATTTTCAGGATCCCGAATGTGGTGAAACAGTTCAAAGTGTTCATGACGCGTGATGTTAAAAGCAAATTAACCAACACGCAATACATGATGATCAGCTTTTTAGAAGCGCCTTTTCTTGCATTGATCCTGGCGTTTTTAGTGAGGTATTACAATACCGATGATGAAACATCAAAAGGATATGTGTTCAGCGAAAATTCAAATATGACCGCTTACATGTTTATGTCGGTTGTTGTTGCATTGTTCGTTGGTTTAACGGTGAGTGCCGAAGAAATTATCCGCGACCGAAAGATCCGTAAGCGCGAATCGTTTTTAAATTTAAGTCTGGGCAGTTACTTATGGAGTAAAATAATAATCATGTTTACTTTGTCGGCTGTGCAAACCGTAACTTTTATTTTAGTGGGCAATCTTATTATGGGTATTAAAGGCATGTTTTTTGATTATTGGCTTGTATTGTTCAGCGCGTCCTGTTTCGCGAATATGCTGGGCTTAAATATTTCGGCCGCGTTCAATAGTGCCGTAACCATTTATATTTTAATTCCTTTCTTAATTATCCCGCAACTATTATTAGCAGGTGTGGTTGTTAAATTTGATAAATTAAATCCATTGGTTATTAAAGAAGGCGGGGTTTCGGCATGGGGCGAGGCTATGGCCAGCCGCTGGGCGTTTGAGGCTTTAGCCGTTAACCAGTTCAAAGAAAATAAGTTTGGCAAAAATTTTTATACGGTAGAAAAGAGAATGAGTACCGCCAATTACAAGAACAATTACTGGAAACCAAAAGTATATACCAAAATAGAAAAAATTGACAAACTCATAAAAGAAGGCAAAAAGCTTTCAGAAATTAAATCTGATATCGATATGCTAAGGAATGGGATCCTTACCGAAACGATGAGCAATAATGGAAAAATAAAATGTCCGGTTGTGGAGGATATTACCGTTGAAAAATATAATCCTGCCGTTTCGGCCGCTATTAAAGACTATTTAAAAACACTTGTAAAATATTATCAGGATGTGGATAAGGCCGCGAGAGCCCAAAAGGATTTGATCACCCACAAAATGCAGGATGAATTGGGCGGCAATCAAAAATTTGTAGAGTTTCAAGAACATTACGAAAACCAAAGTATTACTGATCTGGTAAAGAATGCAAGTAACTTTGGGGGCGAAGCTTGTTTGGAAAAAGACGGACGTTTTATTCAAACTACCGATCCAATTTACGCCGATCCGCTCGAATCTAACTTAGGAAGCGCACATTTTTTCGCGCCTCGTAAAAAATTTCTTGGAAGATTTTATCCTACATTTTGGTTTAACGTGTGTGTAATTTGGATCATGAGTTTAACGCTAATGGTTACTTTATATTACGATGTGTTTAAACGCATAATGGATTTCTTTGGCAACATACGATTATTTAAAAAGAAAAAGGAATTTTAAAACCTCAGCCTTCAGCGGCTGTTGAACCTGATTTTTTTTGAACCTGTAATTCTATTTTATTTTTACAGCCCTGCTATACTTTCAATTTATTTATAATTTGAATATGTGGACAATAGGTTGCAAAATTCAACGTTAATTTTGGACATCACAAATATTGTGCTATATTTGATTAAGGTTTTAAAACCAACTAAATGAAAAAATATTTTTATTCCACCTTTTTTGTTTTGGCCTTATTTAATTGCGTTGCGCAAATTCCGGTAATGAATTCTATTTCCGGGCCGTCGAACGTTTGCTCTTCTCCTTCATGGCCAATGAGCTTCAGTGCTTCTGCGATTAACTCTCCAACCGCTTATCAATGGTATGTTTCAACACCTTCAGTTGGTGTTATAATAGGCAGTCCTATCAATGCAACAACCACTATCAGTTTTCCTTACTCTAACGCTACTTACACTTTATATTGTGAAGCATCTAACGGATTTGGCACCAGCCCCACTACATCTTTTGTTGTAAACATTTTTGAAACACCTAGTGTAACTTTTTCAGGTGCAAATAGTTTTTGCCAGGGCTCCTCCACGAACTTACAGGCAAGCTCCACTATTTTAATGGCAAGCCCAACTATCTCTTACGGCTGGTCAGCGGCTTACGGATTAAACATTACCAATCAGCCCAATGTAATTGCTAATCCATCGGTTACCACTACCTATACAGTTGTTGCTACAAAAGGTATTTGCTCTAACTCGGCGCAGATAACGGTTAGCGTATTGCCTACTCCAACACTTTCAGTATTCTCAAATACAAATTCACTTTGTTTTGGAAATAGTGCCACTTTAACTATTAATGGCAACGCAATTACTTATTCCTTAAATGGTGTAAGCAGTTTAACGAACGCGGTAATTTCACCAACTGTTACCTTAACATACACCATTAGCGGCAGTAATGGCTTAGGCTGTATTGGCACAACCACCCTTACACAAATTGTGGTTCCTTGCGGATTGGGATTAAGAGAAAATTTTGTAAACGGAACAGATCATTTGTTCATTTACCCAAACCCGGCTTGGGGCTGGTTCAATATTCGCTCCGCTAAATCAGAAGTTGCGATCATTACAAATGAGCTTGGACAAATTATAAGAACCGTAAATTTAATTGCCGATGCCGAAATCAAAATTAACGGATTAAACGGCGGTATTTATTTTATAATAACCCCAACAACTAAATTAAAAATTGTTGTTATTCAATAAGGATCCTTTTGCAAAATTCATCGAACAACGTTAAGGTGAAGCTCGTAAATACACTGTTTTTATTTGGCATCTTTATTTCTTGTTTCATTTTCTCCCCCTTCGTTCTAGACTTCACACTCACGCCAAGGTTTATAACCTTTTCGCTTTTCATTTGCCTTTCGTTATATTTTCTTTCAAGAACGGGCTTCGCGTTTAAAGTAGACATCGATTTTATTTTACTCTTTTATATTCTTTATGTTCTCTTTTGCACCGCTCTGATTTTTTATAGCGTTAATACGGCCGAATCGCTTTTTGAAGTATGTAAATTATTACTGGGGCTGTTTGCTTTTTTGTTTACTTATTTTGCGTTAAAACAAAGCCCCGACTATTTTATACACGCCCTTCTTAAATTTTCGGTTATTGTTGTTTTTATTGGCTTGGCGTTCGCCTGTTATCAGTTCGCGGGCCTTAACAAAGAATCACTATATTTAATCACAGGTTTAAACGGACACAAAAATCTTTACTCCAGTTTTTTATTTTTGAACTTATTTTTTTTAGTTAAAACCATTTACACATTATCAAAACCCTGGAAGATCGCCGCTTTCATTACAATTTTTTTTACTTTGGTAGTTATTGCCTTATTAAGAACCAAAGCTGTTTGGATCGGGTGTGGTGTTGCGCTATTGGCATCTGTTGCTTTACATCTTTATGCTTCCGGCAAAAAAAAATTCGCTGTACAATTTTATTTAGTATTGATCATAAGTGTGCTCATCGCAAATGTATTTTTCCTTTTTGTTTTACAACCCATTATAAGCAAAGGCATAAATTACAACGCGAAAATTGATCCTTCGCTTAGCAGTAAAAAAGAATTAGATAACGAACGTTTAATTTTGTGGGATAAATCCTACGGCATGTTTAAAAAACATCCTGTAATTGGTGTTGGCCCCGGCAACTGGCAAATTCATTTTCCCGATCAAACATTAAACGGATTGTGGCGTGCCGAAGACCTTAATTTTACTTTTCAGCGGCCGCACAACGATCTTTTATGGATTCTTTGCGAAACCGGAATTATAGGTTTTAATTTGTTTTTACTTTTTTTATTTAGCTTGCTCTTATTCCTTGAGAAAACCTTAAGGCTTTCCGCTAAAGGATCAGAAATAGGCCGTAATCTAATTCTATCCATTTCATTTATAATTGGTTTTTTCACGATTTCTTTTTTCGATTTCCCGAAAGAAAGAATGGAGCATATTATTTGGATAAATATAATTTTTGGTATTTCTTATTTTTACATTAAACAAAATAATTTTTTAAGGTCTATTTGGCATTTTACCGCCAGCAAACAAAGTTTTAATTTACCTATAACGCTATTTTTATTTTTGGTTGTAGTTGGAATCTTTAGATACCGAGGTGAATTTTTTACGCGAAAAATGTATGATCACAAAAACAAAGGCCAAAACGATCAACTTATTTTAGCGGCAAAAAAAGCTCAAAGTTTTGCATATTCCATCGATCCAACATCCGTTCCTTTATTATGGTATACCGGTAATGCTTATGCCTCAATTGGTAATTACGAACAAGCCCGGTGGGATTTTATTAACGCCCGTGAATTAAATCCCTATAACCGAAATGTAGTTAACGACCTGGCATCGTCTTTTACGTTTAACAAAGAAATTTTCCAGGCAAAAAAATATTACCGGGAGGCTTCACGCATCAGTCCGCGATTTGACGGCCCAAAATTAAATTTAACCGCTATTTATATTAATGAAAAAAACTATAAGGCAGCCGACTCTTGTTTAAAAACTTTGTTCCATGATTCGGAAAGAAGAACAAATTATCAAAGGATGGTGGATGCTTTTTTATTGGAACGCAGATGACGCAGGTTATTATGATTAGCGCTGATTAGAAAAATCATAATGAATCATGCCAAATTTGCGGTATCCGCGTTCCGTTCAAGAATATGATGGATGCTTTTTTGGGAAGGTAAAAAAGGAGACAAGACACAAATTAAAAAGACACAAGATGAGAAACTTCGGGATATGATTGACACAGATAAAATCATACTTCATCATAACCATCAGCGGTATCAGCGTTCTATACGCGTATTACCCGAAAGTTTTCACATCTCCCGCCGAAATTTCTTTTCCGCCTAAAATAATCAGGCGTTCAATTACATTTCTAAATTCGCGAATATTGCCCGGCCAGTTCCTTTGTTTAAGCGCTTGTAGAGCATCATCTGCAATTTGTTTTTTGGCAATGCCCATTTCTTCGCAAAGCATATCTATAAAATAATCAGCTAATAATGGAATATCATCTTTACGGTCATCAAGCGAAGGCACATGAATTGGGATAACATTTAAACGGTGAAAAAGATCCTCTCTAAAATTTTCTTTTTCTATCTCTTTTTCCAAATTTTTATTTGTTGCCGCTATCACACGTACATTCACTTTAATTTCCTTCTCCCCTCCTACTCTTGTAATTTTATTTTCCTGCAAAGCACGCAGCACTTTTGCCTGGGCGCTTAAACTCATATCACCGATCTCATCCAAAAATAAAGTACCGCCTTCGGCCATTTCAAATTTACCTTTGCGTTGCGCCACCGCGCTGGTAAACGAACCTTTTTCGTGCCCGAATAATTCGCTCTCAATTAATTCAGACGGTATGGCCGCGCAATTCACTTCTATCAAGGGCCCCAAAGCTCGGTTACTTTTTTCGTGCAGCCATTTTGCAACTAGTTCTTTTCCGCTGCCATTGCCACCGGTAATTAAAACTTTAGCATCGGTTGGCGCCACTTTTTCAATAATATCTTTTATGGCTTGTATAGCAGGCGCTTTGCCAACCATATCCACCGCTTTGGTAATTTTCTTTTTTAAAACTTTTGTTTCGCTTACCAAGTCACCTTTTTCTAAAGCGTTACGCACGCAAACCAACAAACGGTTTAAATCAATGGGTTTGGCAAGATAATCGTACGCCCCGCGCTTAACGGCATCTACAGCGGTTTCAATGTTGCCGTGGCCGCTCATAATAATAATTGTGCTGGCAATATTATTTTCAATTAGTTTTTGAAGCAGTTCAATGCCATCTAATTTCGGCATTTTAATATCGCTCAAAATAATATCGTACTCGCCTTTAAGCGCCATGTTAAGCCCCATTTGTCCTTCTTCGGCTTCCTCTACCTTGTGCTTTTCGAACTCTAAAATTTCTTTGATGGAACGTCGAATGGCTTTTTCATCATCTATTACTAAGATCTTAGCCATAATTTATTTTGTATTTAATTCTCGTTTTAGCAGATCAACAATTGCACCTTCTTTTAAAGAGTAAGTAGATACCCGCATTTTATTAAGGTTAAAATATTTTAATGCAAAATCAATAAGAAGGCACGAAATAACAATCATATCAAAACGCATTGGCGCTAAACCCTTTATTTTTTTTCGCTGTTCAAGCGACGAGCCTTTTACCAAAGCGGAAATTTTGTGGTAGTTGTCCATATTTATTTCATAGCCCGTTTTAGTATCCACGATCGCTTCGCCTTTTAATTCCCCATTTATCATTTCAACAACCGAATCAAACGCGCCCGAGGATCCAACTAATTCTGTTGGCCGAAAATTCTTTAGAGCCTGAAATACCGGAATTAAATTTTGAGAGAGATAATTAAAGATCAAATTAATTTCTCCGTTTGTAATTGGATTAGATGGATTGAATTTTTCGAGCAAACGGGCGGCCCCAAGGTTAAAGCTTTGTTTCCAATGGATCTTATTTTTATCAGCTAAAATAAATTCGGTGCTTCCACCTCCAATATCCATTATTAATGAAATGTTATCATCAAGTTTAACCGCTTCCTGATTACCTAAATAAATTAATTCTGCCTCTTTATTACCGGTTATTACATTTATGCTGATACCCGTTTTCATAAAAGCTTCTTCAACAAATGCTTTTCGGTTGGCTGCGTCTCTTATGGCGGATGTAGCAATAGCCATTACTTTTTCAACCTTATGCTCCTTAATAATTGCATTAAAGGTCATTAGGGCATCAATGCCTCTTTTAAACGGTTCAGCGCCAATAAATCCTTTGTTTATAGAGCCTTCGCCAAGCTTAACGGCAATCCTTGTATTAAATATACGCGTGTATTTGCAATCCTGCTGCGTATCCACAACAAGAATATTAAAGGTGTTAGTACCACAATCTATAACTGCTAATCTCACTTTTTAAATATACAGAATTTACCGGTTTTTTAAAAAAAAGTCGTTTACCGATCATTTAAATTGACCTAAATCTTTCACTAAATTTTAACAATGGGATTTCTTCGATGTTTACACCGATTTTCGACAAATTATTTTGGATTTTCACAAAATTTTTATATTTTTATCTAATTAACAACACTAAAAATGAAGAAAATTCTATCCACCCTTATTATTTGTTTTGCAACAAATTTATTGATCGGTCAAACCGTATTCAGAGATTACGTTGATGGCGTAGTTTACGTTAAATTTATTCCATGGGCTTTAAAACAAGCATCGAGGGAGAACCCTAACAACATTCCTCTTAATAAATTATCAACTGTTAGCGAGGTATTAAGCAAGTACGGTGTAACCAAGGCTTACAAGCCTTTTTACCAGGCCGACGATGATGCGAATTTACCGTTTGTTGTAAAATTTGAGTTTAACCAAATAAATAAAGTAAACGAATTTGTAAATGAAATATCAAAAGTATACGGTGTTGAATACGCTGAAAAAGTTCCGGTTATGAGCACAGATGTTACTCCTAATGATCTTAATAATGTATCAATGGCTTATCTTAACCAGATAAACGCGCCGGCAGCTTGGAATGTATTTAACGGAAACTCTAATATTACAGTTGCTATTGTTGATAACGCGGTTAAGTGGAATCACGCCGATTTAGCGGCAAACACTTATACTAATATGGCTGAGTTTGGAGGTGTTGCAGGGGTTGACGATGACGCGAACGGATATATTGATGATATTCACGGTTACGATGTGGCGGATTACGATAACGATCCAATTCCAACAAACAACGCTATGGACCACGGTACACATTGCGCAGGTGATGCAGGCGGGGTTAATAATAATGGATTGGGTATTGCCTCTATTGGATGGAATATTAAAATTATTCCTGTAAAATGTACGCCTAATACCGGTTCAGTTAGTTCAATTTACAATGGTTATGGCGGAATTATTTATGCCGTAAAAGCAAAAGCGCGTGTTATTTCTTGTTCATGGGGAGGTGCTACATTTGCGCAAACAGAACAAAATGTAATTACTTACGCTTGGAACAAAGGTTGTATTCTTGTTATTGCAGCCGGAAACAATAACAGCAATGCCCCGCATTATCCTGGAGCATATAACAATGTGTATTGCGTTGCAGCTTGTGGTACCGGTATTAACGGTCTTGCAGGCGAAACAGTAAATGTAAAATCAAGTTTTTCCAATTACGGAACACCCGGAAATCAATGGGTAGACATCATGTCTCCGGGAAATCAAATATATAGTACGGTTCCAACGGGATACGCTTTTTTTGACGGCACCTCAATGGCAACGCCAATTGTGGCGGGCTTATGCGGATTAATGCTTTCTAAATGTCCGTACATGACACCTCAAAATGTTTTAAATTGTATCTCATCAACAGCCGCTAATATATATACGCTTGCCGGAAATGCAAGTTATTCTACCGGTCTTCAATTAGGCGCGGGAAGAATTGATGCCGCTGCCGCGATGAATTGCGCGGCTTCTTTTTCAACTACTCCGCCGGTTGCAAACTTTTTTGCAATGGATAGAATTACCTGTCCGAACACACCTGTGAAATTTACCGATAGTTCTTTATATTTATTTCCGGTACCGGCATGGAGCTGGACATTTCAAGCGGGAATTCCTGCTACATCAAGTTCTTCCGCACCGGTTGTTCAATGGGCTGCTCCCGGAACTTATTCGGTTCGCATGAGCATTACAACACCTAACGGAACAAATGCAATAACTAAACTTACTTATATTAATGTGGCAAATGCAGGTCCTTTAAATTTAAATGAGGGTTTTCAGGCAGCAGCGTTTTTGCCTGCGGGATGGCAGCAAGACAGCTATGATCCGATATACTGGCAGCGTACAACCGCTGTTGGTGGATTTACTGTACCGGGAGCATCGGCCTTATTTGATAATGCAAGTCAGGATGTGCAGGGAGACCGTGATGAAATGCGAACGCCAAGATATACTTTTACCAACGTGGCAGTTGCGCATATAAGATGGGATCACGCCTATCAATTCCTTGATCCTGTAGAATCAGATTCACTTGAAGTTAATCTGAGTACGAATTGCGGAGCCACTTGGAACCAAATTTACTTTAACGGTGGCGTTCCGTTAGCAACTGCAACCGGAACCCAGTTTGCATTATTTGTACCTACGGCCGGACAGTGGACAAAAGATAGTGTAAATATTACAGGTGCAACAGCTGGACAAGGAAATGTAAGTTTCAAGTTTGTTAATCACGGGCATTTTGGACAGGGAATTTATGTAGATAATATTAATTTATTTTTCCCTGCACCAACTGCAAACTTTAACGTGCCCGCGGCGGTTTGCCCAGGCACTTCGGTAACATTTACAAACACTACAACAGGCGCGGCATCCTATTCGTGGAGTTTACCCGGAGCATCACCAAACACTTCCACTCTAAGCAATCCCGTCGTTACCTATAGCGCAGGCGGAACTTATACGGCTATTCAAACAGCGTTTAACGGAACTACTTCTATTGCAGTTACAAAAACGCTTACAATGAATTCCACCCCTACCATAGCGGTTAATAATCAAACTATTTGCGCGGGAGGGCAGGCAACTATTACAGCGGGCGGGGCCGGTACGTATTCGTGGAGCAACGGCTTTAACGGTAATCCATTATTGGTAAGCCCACCATCAAATACAGTTTATACTGTTACAGGAAATTTATTAGGTTGTACAAATACAAATACGGTGAGCGTAACTATTGGTACTATGCTTGCTATATTTGTTTCACCTAGTCAGGCAACAGTTTGTTCGGGCGGTGCCAGTACTTTAACGGCAAGCGGGGCGGTAAATTATACATGGAGTAATAACTCTAACGCTAATCCAATAGTAACAACCCCAACTTCCAACATTACTTTTTCAATTGTTGGTTCAAACGGCGCCTGTACAGGAACAACCGCTATTACAATTTCTGTTGTTGCAACGCCTTCAATTAATTTAAGTGCTAGTCCTTCCGTTTCTATTTGTTTAGGGCAAACAACTACATTAACAGCGAGTGGATCTTATAGTTCATTTACCTGGGCAACCCCAACGGTTGTAGCAAACTCGATAACAGTTAACCCTGTTGTTAATACAACTTACACTGTCACCGGATCTGCCGCGGGTGGTTGTGCTACCAGCAGTCTAATGAATGTGTTTATAAAACCATTACCCGGTACTGTTATGACAATGACAAACGCATCATGCGCTGGCTGTCCTGACGGGATAGCCGCTGTTACTGTTACAGCAGGAGTTGGCCCTTACACTTATCAGTGGTTACCTGCGGGCGGTACACAAAGTATTGTTAACGGCGCCACTGATGGTTGTTATACTGTGATTGTTACAGGCGGGAACGGCTGTCAGAAACAAGATACCATTTGTATCGGTGTTGGTTCAGTTCCAACAGGAATTAAAACACAACAAAACCAAAATATAAAAGCACTTACCATTTACCCGAATCCTGCACATGAATTTGTAAGGATTGAAGGGCAAGGGTTAACTTTTGGCTATACAATTTACAACAGCCTTGGACAATTAATTTTAGAAAAAGCAATTAACCAAAACATGGCCTTTATACAAACCACCGAGTTTGCAAAAGGGCTTTATACCATTGTTGTAGATCTTGGAAACGAAAAACTAAGGAAGAAATTAGTTATTGAATAATTAGTTTTAATTAATTTAAAAAGGCTCGGCAGAATTTGTCGGGCCTTTTTTGACAGAAAAACTATTGGTGCGGATAAGGTATTTTTGCAGACAATGAAATCCATAAAGCAAACTGGCGCTTATGGAGAAATTTCAAAAGGAACCATTTTACCTGCCAGTATATTTTTTTTTATGACAATTGGCGTAATAGTGGGGTTATAAACACATTAAGGTTTAACAAGGTCTTAATAAAAAGGGGGGATAGAAGTTTCAAAAGTTATTTTTAAATATGGCAAGCAGGCAATACTTTGCTTTCGGATTAAAAACCGCCAAACATCAATAGATTAGCAGAGGGAGTTGATGAATAAATGGTTTTCGCTAAGGCAAAAACAACAAAAAATTCGGCTTTTTTTTGTATATTTGTAATTATAAATATGGGGCGCAAAAAAGGCATTGATATAGAAATTGATAGGCTAACAAATTCAATTATTAATGTTATTTCAGGCGAGGTATTTGAAACAGAGTTTAGTAAAGTAACTGGTAAGGAAATTAATAAGAAGGATTGGTTGTTTGATTGGAGTTTTGAGATTAAAGATAAAAAAAGTAAAGTTCTCAAGATGACTACAACTGAAAACAAAAATATTGTTCAAGGCTTAATTTCTTACGAAATCGATTCTAATTTTATATTTGTCCACCTAGTTGAAAATGCAAACTTTAACAGGGGCAAACAAAAATTATACGAAGGTGTTGGTGGAAATTTGTTTGCTTATGCCTGTAAACTTTCTTTTGACATGGGATTTGGCGGTTATGTTTCCTTTAAAGCAAAAACTGCTTTAAAGGAATATTACAAAAAAGCATTAGGTGCTGAAGTTGCGCTTGGTCAAAGAATGTATATAGGAAGTAATGAGTCACTAAAATTAATAAACCAATATTTTAAAAATAAATAAATGAAACTACGTAGAGTATCAAAAGAGGTAGACCTTTATGTTGATAACACAAGGCTAACTAAAAAGGAAAAGCAAGAGCTTGTTGAATTTATAGAACAAGTAAAAGTAAAATTAAAAGAAAAAAAGCACCGCAAAGCGGCTTAATTTTTTCGTTTAGAAAATCAGTTATTATTGATGGGATTCCTATGGTTTCCCATTTTTTATTACCTTTATTTTAGATCAGATTTAGTCTATAAAACAATACTTCTTTCAGTATTATCAATGTTTTGCGTAACAGTACTCAAGCATCCAACCAATTAGCGCTGATTTGTGAGTGGCAGTGCGTGTAAGGTAATCCGTGCTAAAAAAAAATAAGAATTATTTATTAATTTTGTTAAACGTCCACCCATATAAGCGCAAAACAGTGCGGTAAAAATTTTCGCGCACGGATTACAAATCAGGAGTGTACGAAACAAAAATGTTTCACTCTTCTCGGTACAGTTTAATTTCAGAATGAGGCTCCATCGGAGCCTAATATGAGTAGAAGACAAATAGAATAAACAATTGTGTGCCGTAGGCACGATATATATTTTAAATGTTTCGTACAATCGTGATTACAAATCGGCGCGAACGGGCTTTGTGTGCCAGCTAATCCGTACATCAGCTCCCCGTTTCCATCCTTACCTGCGGAACAACAGAAACCTGAGAAAATTGTCCCTGCAAAAATTTGTAATACCCCGCTATGCCTATCATGGCAGCGTTATCTGTGCAGTATTCAAACGGAGGGATAAATGTTTTTACGTTAATTTCTTTTTCCATATTTTTAATTTCTTCTCTCAGTAAACTATTTGCCGAAACTCCACCGGCAACTGCCAATTGCTTTATACCTGTTTGTTTGAGAGCAAGTTTCACTTTTTTAAGAAGCACTTTTATTAAATGGCTTTGGTAAGAAGCGCAAATATCGTTTAAGTTCTCTGCAACAAAATTTTTATTCTTTAAAGTTTCGTTTTGTATAAAATATAAAAAAGAAGTTTTTATTCCACTAAAACTGTAGTCGAGGCCCGCCACATTGCTTTCGGCAAATTTAAATTTATTTTTATTTCCTGCCTTCGCGTATTTATCAATCAGCGGTCCGCCCGGATATGGTAACCCAATTACTTTCGCTGCTTTATCAAAAGCTTCGCCCACCGCATCATCTATTGTTTGTCCCAATAATTCAAATTCTAAATGCCCCTTAATTTTTACCAATTGTGTATGTCCTCCACTAACTGTTAGACAAAGAAATGGAAATTGGGGAAAATTAATTTGTTCATTGTCTTGCGCCTCTTCTGTCTTGTCTCCAGCCTCTTTAATAAAGTGCGCCAATATATGCGCTTGCATATGATTTACCTCGATGAGCGGAATTTTTAAAGCGAGTGCCAAAGATTTTGCAAAAGTTAAACCAACCAATAAACTGCCCATTAAACCCGGGCCAACAGTAACCGCAATCGCGTTAATTTGTGATAATTTAACGCCCGCTTTTTTTAGGGCCGCATCAACCACCGGAACAATATTTTTTTGATGGTCGCGGCTTGCCAACTCCGGTATTACACCACCATACTGTTCATGTACGCTTTGATTCGCTGTGATATTTGCAAGTACAACATTGTTATTTAATATTGCGCAAGACGTATCGTCGCAGCTGCTTTCTATTGCTAAGATATACGTGTTTGCTTTTTGCATTTTTTTAAATAGTTAAAGCCTTTTTTTGGCTTATCTTTATAGCAAGGCTAAATGATTCGTAAAATTACAAGAATATTGTTTAAAACCATTGGTATTCTCATACTAATGGTTTTACTTTTGGGCACATTTTTGTATTTTGCTATTCAAACACATTCTTTCCAAACCTGGCTGGGTAAAAAAGCTGGTAGTTATCTTAGCGATGAGTTAAAGACCACCGTTTCGGTAGATAAAATAAAGCTCGATTTTTTTACTAAGGCCAGTCTTGAAAATATTTTTGTATTGGATCTGCACAAGGATACTTTATTTAAGGGCGATATTTTAGTGGACATTAAACAGTTTGATATTGAGAAGCGGAATTTGACCTTAAAAAAAATCACACTGAATAATGTTACCGCTAAACTCATCACCTATCCCAAAGATTCAACGCTTAATTATCAATTTATTTACGATTATTTCAGCAGCGAAACTGTAACTGATAGCAGTACTAAAAAACCATGGGATGTGAAGCTTGGTGATATTTTTATTGAAAACCTTGCTTTTATTTATAAGGACGAAAATAAGAGCCAACGCGTTAGCCACAATATGAATTTTAATAATATTGCTTTTAAGAACACATACGCTAAAATAACCAATCTTAAAATTGACGGTGAAAACATTGCGGCAAATATTAAAGGCTTAAGAACCGAAGAACAATGCGGTTTTAAAATAACCAACTTAACTACCATTGCTCATATAAGTTACCGCGAGCTTGTGCTTAACAAATTATACCTCCGTACCCCGCTTACTATACTTAAGGGCACGGTAAGTTTTCGTTATAACGATTGGGGCGATTATTCGGATTTTGCCAATAAAATTAGAATGAATGCCCAACTCGACAATACACACGTTCATTTTAGCGACATTTCGGTTTTTGCGGATGTGCTGAATGGCTTTGATGAAATTGTTTTTTTATCGGGAAAAATAAAAGGCTACATCACTGATCTGCATTTAAGTAATTTTAAACTCAAATACCGGAAATTTACACGTTTTGACGGTAATTTAATTCTCACCGGACTTCCCAATCTTACCACAGGATTTTTGAAAATAGACGCGAAAGAAATTGCCACCAACTATGAGGATCTGATTAAAATACCAAACTACCCTTTTATCGAAGGAAAAAAACTGGAGATTCCGATTCAATTAAAACAACTCGGCACTATTTCCTATAAAGGGCGGTTCGATGGGTTTATGAACGATTTTACAACCAAAGGACAATTTGTTACAGCACTTGGCATAATTAAAACCGACCTTGGAGTTAAGGTAGGTGAAAAAATTGACGATACCGAGTACAGAGGAAAAATACAAACACAAAACTTTAATTTGGGGGCAATTGCAGATGTTAAAGGATTAAGTAACCTTACGCTCGACGCACAGCTGAAGGGCAAAGGCGTGTCTCTTAATTCGCTTAATACCGAAATAGAAGGGCACCTGCTGAATATTACCTACAACAATTACAACTACACCAATATTGATATGAACGGAAGCTTCAGAGAAAAAGTGTTCAATGGTTTACTAATTAGTAAAGATCCCAACGCGAATTTTGATTTTAACGGCAATATTAGTTTTAAAAATAAGATCCCCGAAATGGATTTTATTTCAACCATTAACAAAATAAATCTTAAAAAATTAAACTTTACAAAAGACGAAGCAACTATCTCTACCCAGATCTTAATTACTTTAAAAGGCAACAACCTCAACAACATTAGCGGAACACTTAATTTTGACGATACGCACTATAAAAATTCGGAAAAGGAATTTAAATTCAGCACACTCGATTTAAATCTGAACCAATCTGAGATTGACAAAAAAATAGTGCTCAACTCAAATTATTTTAATTTAACAGCCGATGGGCGTTTCAATCTAACCAATATCCCTGCCGCCTTTAACCAATTCCTAAGTTCATACTACCCGGCCTTTTTTACAAAAAATAAAGGCAAAGTAGTATACACCGACGCTTTTAAGTTTAAGCTCAATGTTAAAAAATTTAATGTGTTTAGCGAACTTTTTGTAAAAGCTTTGATGGTATCGCCCAATACAGTTTTAACAGGCGATTTCGACGCTTCTAAGAACCTCTTTAATATTAATTTAAGATCCGACACTGTAAAATTTGCCTCAGTAAAATTATACAATAACACCATCGAATCTTTTTCTCAGAAAGATAAAATTAACCTTGTATTTAAAGGTAGCGGCATTCAAGTAACCGATAGCATAAGGCTCGAAAACTATTTTATGTACCTCGTATCAAAAGACCAGAACACAAAATACAATTTAGAGTGGAACAATAAAGTAGCGCCAAATAATTCCGGAAAAATTGCCGGAAAAATTTCATTCGTCAATAGTCAAGCAACTTTAAATCTCGACGATTTTTTTATAACAGCAAAAGATAGTACCTGGAAATTAGCAATTACCAATCCGGCGGTGTTTGATACAAGCGGCAATATAAACGTTAACCCGTTATTGTTTGTAAGTCGCAATCAAAGCATCGGCATTGCTGGCATTTTATCGGATAAACCCAATAGTAATTTAGGAGTTGTAATTGACAGGGTTTTGCTTGCACAATTTAATCCCATTTTAAAAGCTATAAAGCTGAATTTACAAGGCACATTAAACGGCAGCGTAACTGTTTTTAATTCGAAAACATTTGCAACAGGGAGCGATCTTACATTTTCGGATTTTAAATTAAATGATAATACCCTTGGAACAGTTGTACTTAAAACCAATTACAATGCCCTCGAAAAAAATATTTTTTTGGATGGGTATACATCTTTAGGCTTGCCGGACATGAATGGAAATCAGACAAAAAACATTTCGTTTAAAGGGAATTACTTTTTAGATAAAAAAGAAGAGAGCATTGATATTGATTTTAAAGCCGAGCCGGCTAATTTAAAATTACTTGGCCCGCTTTTGGAAGGCATTGTTACCATTAATAGCGGACTGATAACGGGGGCGGGAAAAATTCATGGTACCTCAGATAATATTAAGATCGACGGAAAATTAAAATTATTCGCAAGCGAAATTAAAGTAGATTATACAAATGTAACTTACAATATTACCGGTGATCTGGAAATAATGCCCGATCAGATCCGTTTTGTTGATCTTTTGCTCCGCGAAAAAAGCCTTGGCCTTAAGGCCGTTCCGCAAGGAACCGTCAATGGAAACATATTTCACAACAACTTTAAACGAATGCAGTTAGACTATGATATAAGTTATAAGAATATGATGGTACTTAACACCACCGAAAAAGAAAACAAAACCTTTTACGGTAAACTTTATGGCACCGGTAAAATTGGCCTTTGGGGTTTTTTAAATAATATTTACATGAGTGTTGATAATAAAATGGATAAACGTTCTAAATTTTATTTCCCTCTCGATGGCCCGTCAGACGTTGAAGAGTCGGACTTTATTCATTTTGTAAAAAAAGACACTCTAAAAAATAAAAAAGCCGAAAGTATAACCGGGTTTAATTTAGAAATGATCATTCATGCTAATCCAAACATGACCGCGCAAATTATCCTTGATAAAAAAACAGGAGATGTGCTGAATGTGTCGGGCGTTGGTGACCTCACCTTAAAAATTAATACCCTTGGCAAATTTGAAATGATAGGCGATTATTATATTTCAAACGGCGATTATCGTTTTACCCTTGAAAATGTGATCAATAAAAAATTTGATATAGATGGCGGAAGCAGTATTTCATGGAGCGGCGATCCGCTTGGGGCCGAAATAAATATTGTTACCAGCTATAAACAAAAAGCTTCGGTAGCGGTATTGTTAAATGATACCACTGCCGCGTACAAAGGAAGATTTCCGGTAGATTGCAAATTAAAAATAAGCGGGAAGTTATTCGCGCCAAATATTGATTTTGGCATAGAAGTGCCAACTGTTGATGCTACGGCCAAGGCCAGGATAGCAAATGTATTAAGCGATGAAGCCGAACTTAACCGGCAGGTCTTTTCATTTTTACTTTTTCGCTCATTTGTTACACCTCAAATATACAGTAGCAGCGGCGGCGGAGTAACGGCGGGCAGCGCGGCTGCAAACACCGGCAGCGAAATGCTGAGCAATCAGGTAAGTTCGTTTTTAAATAATTATGTAGGTAATTTAACCGGAATAAAAGATCTTCAACTTGGTGTAAATTACCGCCCGGGTTCACAAACAAGCGGCGATGCGGTTGATCTTGCCTTGAGTAAACAATTATTTAATAATAAAGTTTCAATTGACGGGAATTTTGGCGTGAATGGTAATAACGCGAACAGAAACTCGAGCGGAATTATTGACGTGAATATTGAATACAAAATTACCGATGACGGACGCTACCGATTAAAGGGCTTTAACCAAAGCAACGATAACGCCCAAATGGTAGCCAAAGGCGGTCCGTTTACTCAGGGAATTGGGGTTTTTTACCGCGAAGAATTTGAAACTTTTACTCAGTTATTTTCACGCTATATTAAAAGACTCAAGAAAAAGGGAAAGAACCAAAACTAACAAATTAATTAGGCTTACCGGTTTTCATCCAGTCTTCTATTCTGTATTGATTCAATTCATAGTAGTCCACTTTTTTTACAACTACTCCATTATCTAAATAATAAATTCGTGGCAATTGTGCCGAAGCCAGCTGCACAAACGTTTTGCCGTTGCAATACGAATAAGGTATGTTATCCGCTTTTGTATCTAAAATAAAAGGCGCGTACTTTTCTCTATCACCGTTTAAAATAAAATAAACAGAAATGTTAGGGTTGCCCTTTTTAATAAGTCTGAATTTTTTTGCGGCAATGCGGCAATGCGGACAGCTTAAACTTAAAAATGCCACCACATGTTTTCCTTTTCTAAGATCAATCTTGGGCACCTGCACCTTCGAGGTATCTTCAGGCGAGTAAAGCAAATTAAGCTCTAAGGGATAGTTTATTTTTTCTTCGAGATTGTTTGATGTGTAAGCGTAATCAATAGGATTAAAGATGAACGGAAGCGCTACCGTACTTACAAAAATAAAACTCAAAAACAGTTTATTGTATTTCACTTTCCAGCCTTCAAATAAAAAATAAACCACGCCGCCTGCAACTATCATTGCCATGTTCTTTAAGATCGCTTCTAAAGGTGTCATCCTTACGTGCTCGCCAAAGCATCCGCAATTGCCGGTGTTACCATTGCCTGCGATCTGGATCAATAAATAAATAATAAAGAACAATAATAAATTAATGGTGAAAGGCAGAACAAATTTGCGGAGGTTATAATTAATGATCAGTAAAAATCCAAGAAAAAATTCGAGCCCGATCAAAAGCCTTGCAATAACAGGCGCGGTGTACCAGTTGGCAATGCCAACATCAACGAATGTAAATTCAAAGGTTTCAATTACCGGAGTTAGTTTGCTGTATCCGGAGTACAAAAAGATCAATCCGAGGGCGATCGAAATTATGACAGCAATTATTATTTTAACCCATTTCATTTTAAGTGCGTAAAGTTAAGCAGCCTCACCCTAAATCCACCTTCTATCAAACGAGACTTTTCAACAAATAAAAAACCCTCAGCATTTCTGTGAGGGTTCAAGTCCCCCCCTCTCCGCTGCGGCAGATCAGGAACAATAGTGAGCAATGAACACATTTAAACCTTCAAGGTTTTCATTTATGTCTGGAAAAACCTTGATGGTTTTACCGATTTTTCTACAACAAAAAACCCTCAGCATTTCTGTGAGGGTTCAAGTCCTTCCCTTTGGGAAGATTTAGGAAGGGCTTAGCCCAAATATTGTTGTAATAATTTGCTTCTGCTACTGTGGCGTAAACGACGGATCGCTTTTTCTTTTATCTGACGTACACGTTCGCGGGTAAGATCAAATTTATCGCCAATTTCTTCTAAGGTTAAACCGTGGTTCAATCCAATTCCGAAAAATAATTTTACTACGTCGCGTTCTCTTTCGGTTAATGTGCTTAATGCGCGGTCAATTTCTTTGCTTAAACTTTCGTTCATTAAACCTGTATCGGCTTTAGGCGAATCTAAATTTACCAACACATCCAATAAACTACTTTCTTCACCATTTGCAAATGGGGCATCCATACTTACATGGCGTCCGCTCACTTTCATGGTATCGCTAACTTTATCTATAGGCAGATCTAAAATATCGGCTAACTCTTCGGCACTTGGCTCGCGCTCAAATTCCTGCTCCAATTTACTGTAAGCTTTATTTATTTTATTTAATGAACCAACTTGATTTAAAGGTAAACGCACAATACGGCTTTGTTCAGCCAAAGCTTGTAAAATACTTTGACGGATCCACCATACTGCATAAGAAATAAATTTAAATCCACGGGTCTCATCAAAACGTTTTGCCGCTTTTATCAAACCTAAATTTCCTTCGTTAATAAGATCGGGTAAACTTAAACCCTGATTTTGATATTGCTTTGCCACCGAAACCACAAAACGCAGATTAGCGCGGGTTAATTTTTCTAGGGCAGATTGATCGCCATCTTTAATTTTTTTTGCTAAAACTACCTCTTCTTCGGCCGTTATAAGTTCCTCACGTCCAATTTCCTGAAGATATTTATCTAATGAAGCACTTTCGCGGTTGGTTATCGATTTGGTTATTTTAAGCTGTCTCATTCTTCCGGGGTGTTTTGGTTAATTTGCAAATATAGTGAAAAAAACGTTCATTTTTAAACAATTATTGGGGTTTTAGCTCTTTCTCTGTCTTTCATACTATATAACGCTTACAAGGGTAAAAAGTTTCAAAAAAGATATTTTTTTGGCAAAAAATGTGATTTATCGACCTGTATTTTATTCCGTCATAACATCGTTCTTAAATTATGCTATCCTTAATTTTTTGTAAAGACAATCTAAATTTTCCGGAAGAATTTTTAGTTGATTCGCCTCTTTTCCCTCCATTTTTTGATTTTTAAATCTCTCGTTTTCTTTTTATTTTTTCATAAAAAGTGATTTTTTTTCGCCATAAAAACGCTACATTATCAATAGAATTAAGACTTACAAGGTATTTTTTTAATTAACAAAAGTGTTTTAATAACCTTCAACTTAATTAACAACTAAATGTTTACTTATATAGAGGTTGATATGTAATTGAAGCTGAAGGACTAAGTATTTTTATGAAAATTAAAATTGTATTTCAATGAATGCTGAAAATTTAAAAACAGAATTGCAACAAGTTTTAGATAACGATATAACGTTACGTAAGGAATTTACTGCGCTAAAACGCTCATTAAGCGATTACCGTAACCAACTTATCTTGCGCGACGAAGATTGCAAACGCCTTCAGGTAACAATTGATGTTTTAAACACAAAGTTAACTGTTACCGAACGCGACAACACCAATTACAAAGGTGAATTGGCTGCTTTTAAAGAATTACGCGGCACCATTAAAGATCAATTGCACGCTAAACAAGAAGAAGTGGATGCTCGCCTGATTGAAATTGATTCATTAAGAACCGAATTGAATTCGATCGCGGAATTATACGAACAAAAAATTGAGAGCCTTAAGTCTGAAGCGAGTCAAGAGCTTGAGTCAACTAAACAGGCACACTCAGCGGAAATAAGCGAATTGCGTTCGAATATTCATTATAAAGAAATTGGTTTAAAAGAAGAGTTTGAAAACCGTGTTAACGAATTGAGCGCAGGTTGGGCTGATAAGGAAGAAGCTGTATCGCAAAAACACAATCAGGAAGTGTACGCCCTTAAAAGCGCACAGCAACAGGAAATTACTTTTTTGAAAACCGAATACACTTCGCAAATTCAAAAGATTACATCCGAAACAAGTGCCGAACTTACTGCCACAAAAAATCAGCACATAGGTGAGATTACTTCTTTAACCCAAGCCAAAGAAAACGAGATCACTTCGTTAACTCAAGCTAAAGAAAACGAAATCACTTCCTTAACATTGGCACAGCAAACCGAGATTGCAGCTTTAACCAAAGCACACAACTCTGCTATCAGCAATCTTGAAGAAAGCTATACTCAAAAAATTGAAGCGCTTGAGTTTACATACAAAACCGAGATCTCCACTTTAAAATTAGAATTAGAAGAGCAACGTAATACTTTAACCAATAATTTAACTTCGCACTTAGATGCGTTAACGCAGGAATTCTCGAACAAAGAACAAAAAATTGTTGGCGAATACACAAAAGAGTTAAACGATCTAAGAGAATCTTCAATAGAAGAAACCAAATCCTTAAAAGAAGGTTTTCAATCCGAAATTGAAACTTTAAAAAACGATTACGAAGCTAAACTTTCAAATACCTTAATTCATTCAACCGATCAAAATTCAAAGCTGACCGAAGAGTTTACAAAAGTTCAATCAGAAAATGAGGCTTTTAAAAATCAGATAAACGAATTAAGCGCGCAAATAACTGCTCAAACTACCAATATTGATGCTATTAATAGTCAGTTAACAAGCCTTGATGCATTGTTAAAATCAGAAACTGAAAAATTAAACACTGTTACTTCTGAATTTGAAGGCTTTAAACAAACTTCAGCTCTATCATCATCTGAACAAGTAAACGAATTGAACGCTCAAATTGAAACATTGAACAACGAAATTCAAAACCTGGGTTCTGTTGTTGAAAATACTAATAATACTTTAGCCACTGCCGAATCAACCATTGAAGCAAAAACTACTGAGTTAGAAAGCGCTTTGTTATCTATTCAGAATTTAAATTCAGAAATAAATGTGTTGCACGCTTCTGTTTCTGAAAAAGAATTGGCTTTTTCCGCTTATAAAACAGACACCGAAAATTCGCTATCACAAACTATTGAAGCTAAAACAAACGAACTTCAAAACGAAATAACGGCACTTAAAACTACACTTACCGAAAAAGAAATTGCTTTTGAAGCATTAAGCGCCGAGATCACCGCAACTACCACTTTGCAAATTGAAAGTCAAAATGTAGAGTTTCAAAAATTACTGGCAGAAAATTCCAATTTAATTAACGAAATAGATCTTGCATCTGATAAAGTTGAAGCGCACGAAGCTGAAATTACACTATTAAAAACTGAACTAGAAGAAACAACCACTCAAAGCGCAGGACGAGTTGATGAATTAAAAGCGTTATTAAGTTCGAAGAATTTTGAAGTAACAAATTTGGAAGCCAACAACGCGGCAATGACTGAAGAAATTACACAGTTAAAAGCCGAGATCGAGGACTTAAAAATTCAAATGTTAAGTTCAGCCAACTCAAGTGAGCAATTAACCGCTTTGCAACATAATTACGATATACTAAGCACCGAAAAAAATAACCTGATGGCCGAAATAAATGTATTGCAAAATACCATCGGTACTTTAAATTCTACAGTAAGTCAATTAAATGCCGAAATAAAAGGGTTAGAAACTGAAGTGGCTTTAGTAAGAAACGAAGCCAGATCAACGAAACAAAAAGAATACATTGATACCTTATTGCAACAGATTGAATCTTTGAATGAAGAAAGATTTGGATTATTGAATGAGAAGGGATTAATGGCCGATCAGCTGTTAAAAATGAATGATGTGGTTAGCAATTTATCGCAACAGGTTGATAGTGAGAATATTAATGTTACAGATTTGAATAATCACAGGAAGAATGTTATATTAGCATCTAATTCAGGCGGGGATACAGAAAAACCTCAAATGAAGAAACAAATAAACGATTTGGTGCGTGAAATTGATAAGTGCATAGCGTTGTTAAGTGCTTAATTTTAACGCCCTCTTTAAATGAGCGAAGTAAACATAAAAGTTGAAATTGCCGGTAGTATTTTTCCGTTAAAGGTAAATGCTGTTGATGAGCAAAATATTAAAGAGGCCGTTAACTTAATAAATACTAAAATTGCCGAGTTTGAAAAAGCTTACGCGATTAAAGATAAAAAAGATGTGTTAACTATGGTAATGCTGCAACTTGTATCTCAGCTATACAAACAGGCTAACACAGCAGAAAAAGAATTAAGTAATTTAAAACAGCTATTTGCCGGTGTTGAGGAAATGTTACAACAACATGTCCAAAACATTAACAAGATCACTGAATAGCAAAACTTGTGGTGAGGAATTAACCGAACCATTAACGTTTGCTTGTCCGATAAACCGCCTCGGCGGATCGGGTCTCACGCACAGGATTTATACGGTTAAACCGCGTAAATGTTGTGCGTTTTTTTATTAATCATCCAGGCCTAAAAAGTCAGGATTAAAACTTTGAAGAAATGAACATTATTACAATAGCACTGATTGCGGGCGGTGGAGCACTTATTTTAGGAATTATAGCGGGCTTTATTCTTGCCGGCAGCAAATTAAACAAAGGCGCTAAAAAGGAAAAAGAAAACTTAATTAAGGAGGCAGAGGTAAAAGCAGAAGCCACTAAACAGGAAAAAATACTCCAGGCAAAAGAAAAATTTCTTCAGTTAAAGGCCGAACACGATAAAAGTGTTACCGAAAAAAATAACCACATTGCCCAAACCGAAAATCGCTTAAAACAAAAAGAAGGCGACCTCAACAAAAAAATTGAGGACAATAACCGTAAACATAAAGAAGCCGAAGACCTTAAAAGCCAGGCAACACAACAAATAGAAATTTACAGGCAACGTCAGGAAGAAGTAGAAAAAGGACACCGTAAACAAGTTGAAATGCTTGAAAAAATAAGCGGGTTGAAGGCCGAAGATGCCAAGGTTCAATTAGTAGAATCTATAAAAAATGAAGCCAAAACTGCTGCCATGGCTCACATAAAAGATATTATGGAAGAGGCTAAAATATCGGCCAGCAAAGAAGCTAAAAAAATTGTGATACAAACCATACAGCGCGTTGCCACCGAAGTAGCTATTGAAAATTCAATTTCTGTTTTTCATATTGAAGGCGATGAAACTAAAGGAAGGATCATTGGGCGCGAAGGTCGAAACATTCGTGCCCTAGAGGCCGCTACCGGTGTTGAGATAATTGTAGATGATACGCCTGATGCCATCACATTATCTTGTTTTGATTCTATCCGCAGAGAAATTTGTCGTTTGGCTTTACATCAATTAGTAACCGATGGTCGTATTCACCCCGCTCGTATTGAAGAGGTGGTTGAAAAAACCAAGAAGATGCTCGATGAAGAAATTATTGAAACAGGAAAAAGAACATGTATTGATCTTGGCATTCACGGTTTACATCCCGAATTAATTCGTATGGTGGGCCGTATGAAATACCGTTCATCTTACGGACAAAATTTATTACAGCACAGTCGCGAGGTAGCAAACCTTTGTGGCATAATGGCAAGTGAAATGGGCTTAAATCCTAAAGTAGCAAAACGTGCAGGACTATTACATGATATTGGAAAAGTACCCGATAACGAACCTGAATTGCCACACGCATTATTGGGAATGAAATTGGCAGAACAATACAAAGAAAAACCTGAAGTTGTAAATGCTATTGGTGCTCACCACGACGAGATTGAAATGACCAGTTTGTATTCGCCCATCATTCAGGTTTGTGATGCCATTAGCGGTGCAAGGCCTGGCGCTCGCCGTGAAGTTGCCGAGCAGTATATGAAGCGTTTAAAAGACCTGGAAGCATTAGCGTTAAGTTACGAAGGCGTTGAAAAAACGTATGCTATTCAGGCGGGCCGTGAAGTTCGCGTAATTGTATCGAGCGATAAAGTAAGCGATAAACAAACTGAAGAGTTGGCATTTAATATTTCTCAACGTATCCAAACCGAAATGACTTATCCCGGACAAGTAAAAGTTACGGTGATAAGAGAAACGAGGGCAACGGGATACGCGAAGTAATCAATCTACTGTCGGGTCGAGCGTAGTCGAGACCAAATGGAACGCTGATGACGCGGATGATTATGATTTAATATGATTTTTTATTTGAAACGGATGTCAGTTCGAGCGTGTCACATCGAGCGGAGTCGAGATGCGAGACCATTAAATTAGAAGCAAGAGAAAAGACTAAAGGGAAGCATGACCTGAATGCAGAGTTATTCGAAACACAAATTAAAAATTCGCCTCGGTTAAACCGGGGCTTTTTTTTATTCTAAGGCAACGCGTCATTTCGAAGCGCCGGAATCTATTCCTCTGCAATAATTAGGTATCTGAGCACATTTTTATTATCTTAGATTATTATTGCAGATATGAAAAAATTCATTCTTCTTTTTCTATTGTTTTTTTTTAAACCGACCATCGCGCAAACGTATGTTCTGATTCCTGATATTTATTTTATGGTCTATCTGCAAAATACATTTCCTTCAGCAATGAGCGGATGGTCATTAGACATAACAAACACATTGGTTACAACAACTCAAATATTAGACGTTTCCTCTCAATCCATCACAAGCCTTGAAGGGGTGCAGTACTTTACTTCACTCGATCAGTTAAATTGTCCATGGAATTCTTTAACTAGTTTACCGGTTTTACCAAATTCGCTTCAATATTTAAACTGTTATAATAACTCTTTAATCAGTCTTCCTATTTTACCAAGTTCACTTAAATCTTTAGCGTGTTCTTACAATAATTTAATTAGCCTTCCTATCCTACCAAATTCACTTCAGAGTTTGAATTGCGCTTATAATCAATTAACATATCTTCCAGCGTTGCCAAATTATCTTGCGGGTCTGGTATGCAATCGTAATAATATTTCATGTTTCCCTACTTTTCCAGAATATATGTGTGGCTTTAATATAAATAACAATCCATTTACATGTTTACCCAATTATGTATCAATAATGACCTCTTCATTGTTAGCATTTCCAATATGCACTGCCGGTAACTCAAATTCTTGCCCGGATGGAATTATTGGGATAAAAGAAGAAAGCAATCCTGTCCAAAGCCTCAAAATTTTCCCCAACCCCGCAAATTCCATCATCAATGTTGAGTGTTTAACTTATAATCAATACTACTCTAATCTAAAAATCCAAATCGAAAACACTTTTGGGCAAATTGTATTTACCGATAAAATAAATTCAGAAAGATCATCCTACAACATTTCGCATTTGCAAAATGGTATTTATTTTATTCGCATCGGTTCCGTAGTTAAAAAAATAATTAAAGAGTAGGTTTTTGCCATTTTCTTATCCAAAGATCAGCCGGTCATGCTGAGGTACGAAGCATCCGTTCTAAATGATCCGATACTGTTTCCGGCCGGAACGGATTCCTCCTTCGTCAGGATGACACTTCACTTACAGGTTTTTTTATTTGCCTTCATCTAAAAAATACTGTACATTTAATTGATCAAAAAAATTCATTAGAATGAAAAAAATATTTACCCTAAGTTTATTTTTATTTTCAGCAATTACAATTTTTTCCCAGCCAAATTTTAATTGGGGTAAATTAGTTGGTGGCGCAGGTTCAGCTAGCAAAGCCAACGCCGTTGATATTGATGCCACAGGAAATGTTTATACAGTTGGTTCTTTTACCGGAACAATTGATTTTGATCCTAGTCCATCTTCTTATACTTTAAATGCCCCGGCACAGGGTTGTTTATACGCAACAAAATTTGATCCCTTCGGAAATTTTATATGGGCCTTAAAATTAGGAACCGGCTGTTTAATGAGCGCTAATGCCCTTGCAGTGGATGCTTCAGGAAATTTAAATTTCTGCGGTGTTTTTTGCGGCACAGTTGATTTTGATCCGGGTCCGGGTACTTTTACCCTTTCTTCCGGAAGTTCAAATATGTTTGTAATGAAACTTAACAACTCGGGCTCATTTGTTTGGGCTACCCGATATACTAATGCCAATGCGAATGACCAGTGTAACGGTATTGCCCTTGATGCCTCCGGAAATGTTTTTACAACCGGGTCTTTTAGCGGAACCGTAGACTTTGATGGCGGCCCGGGCACAGCAACCATTACTTCTTCCGCCACACAAAATGTTTTTGTATGTAAACAAAGTTCGGCAGGAGCTTATGTGTGGGCCGAACAAATGGGAGGCACAGGGGGCGCTTATGCCATTGGCAATGGAATTTGTGTTGATGGAGGAGGATATGTTCTTACCACCGGATATTTTACAAGCACCGGTGATTTTGATCCGGGACCGGCCACATTTAATTTATTTACACCCGCTCCAACAATAAATATTTTTATTAGCTGCCTCGATAATAACGGAAATTTTTATTATGCAAAGCAGGTTGGAGGGATGACTTTGAGTAATGCTGGAATTTCAATTAAAGCAGATGCATCCAATAACGCACTCATTACAGGTTCGTTTACCGGCACCGGCGATTTTGATCCGAGCCCAGGGTCATTTAGCTTAACATCAAACGGAAATGAAGATTTTTTTCTTTTGAAATTAAATGCGGTAGGAGGTTTTGTATGGGCTTTGAACATTGGAGGTGCTGGAACTGATTGCGGAAACAAAGTTGGCATTGATGGTGCCGGCAATATTTATACAACCGGTTATTATAATAACACCGTTGATTTTGATCCTGGCCCGGGTACTACTACCCTCACCTCTTTGGGACAAGATATTTTTATTGAAAAATTTGGTCCTGCCGGAAATTACCTTGGCATGATAAATTGGGCGAGCGCCGGAACCGAGATCTGCCCGGGCTTAGCCGTAAAAAGCACCCAGGAACTTTATTTAACCGGTAACTTTCAGAACACAATCGATTTCGATCCGGGCCTTTCCGTTTTCAATCTTACCTCTTTAGGATCAAGCGATGTTTTTGTTGTTAAACTTTCTTCTTGCACCCTCACCCCTACACAACCTGCTTCAATTAGCGGCAATACACTCATGTGCGCAAATTCCCCGCAATCATTTACCGCTTCTCCTGTTGGCGGAGCTACTAATTACCAGTGGTTATTACCTCCGGGGTGGACGGGCTATAGCCTTACGAATACAATAACTATTACTCCTTCGGCAAGCGGAATAGTTTCTGTAGCGGCAACAAACAGCTGCGGCACAGGCGCAATGCAGACTTTGAGCCTAACGGTTAAGGCCGTGCCGTCCATTACCATTATGCCTTACATCGGCACCATTTGTATTGGCGGAAGTTTAACGTTGAGCGGCACCGGCGCAAATTCGTACACATGGAACCCCGGACCCGCAAGCACAACAATTTTGGTGAGTCCAACCGTTACTACCACCTATTCAATTAACGGAACAGGACCAAACGGATGCACAAACACTGCTGTGAGAATAGTAAGTATAAATCCGAATTTTACTTTAAATGCTTCAGCAAATCCAACTTTAATATGCGCCGGCGAAACCGTTACCTTAACGGGTACAGGCGCCGCCAATTATAACTGGAATCCCGGAGGTTCGGGCTCAACTGTTGCGGTTACACCAAATACGACCACTATTTATACGGTAACAGGTACTTCAGTTGAAGGCTGCGTTAAAACAAAAACCCTTTCGCTAAGTGTATCACCTTGCCTGGGTTTGAACGAAATCAATAAAAATAATTTTAAAGCCGAAATTTTTCCAAACCCGGCACACGATGTTATAACCATTAATTGCTCCATTACAAAAGGTATTTTATTTTTGACTGATATTAACGGTAAAGAATTAAAAAAACTAAACTTCGATTCAAATAAATTTGATGTAGACCTGAACGGACTTTCAAAAGGAATTTATTTCCTTAAAATTTCCGGTGAAAATAATAGCTTTGTACAAAAAATAGTTAAAGAATAAAATGGATCATTACAAGCAGCTTTTAATCCCGGTACTTTTAATAGGCTTTTTAATTTACAGACGAATTAAAAAAACAATTGGTTTTCAAAAATATTCCCAGGGCAAATTAATTTTCAGGATCGTTCTTTTTTCGCTCGTGTCGGTTTTGTTATTAGCACTCACTGTTTTTCATCCTATATCATTTATCTCAGACATAGTTGGCATTGCACTAGGTGTTGGGCTTGTATACCTTGCCATAAAAAATACAAAATTTGAACAGCGAACCGATGGGATGTATTACCGCACGCATATTTGGATAGAGTTATCTGTATTACTTTTAATTCTTGGCAGGGTGGCATTTCGTCTTTTTAAAATGTCCCAGGTGTTTGATAAAATGGACGAGCTTCAGCAGAACCGTGACGCCTTAAAAGACATCAGCAATCCTTTTACCGCTTCTATATTTTTTATTTTGTGTACCTATTACATTTGTTACTTTGCATTTATCTTAAAAAAAGCGCAGGCTTTAAAGGCTGAAACTGCAAACAGCACCGTTTAGTAAAAAAATGGACTCTATTACACACACTTTACTCGGTGCCTGCATGGGCGAAGCAATTGCCGGAAAAAAAATGGGCAAAAAGGCTATGCTCATTGGTGCCATCGCCCATAATTTTCCGGATATTGATGTGGTTTATAATTTTTTTACCACACCGGTTAATGCTCTGCTAACACACCGTGGCATTACCCACTCTATTGTTTTTAATTTTTGTTTTATGTTTTTTGCGGCCTGGTTATTTACAAAATATTCGAAGAACCAATTAATGACAAAACGAACCTGGCTATTTTTAATTGGCAGCGGTTTATTTACACATATTTTTA